>CAZTPM010000021.1:0-9379 GCA_964615065.1 Candidatus Woesearchaeota archaeon | reverse complement strand
TATTTGGAAGTTATGCTCGGGGCGAACAAAAGAAAAATAGTGATATTGATATTTTAGTTGAAATAAATAATAAAGCACTTAGTTTACTTGGGTTTATAGCCATAAAACATAAGATGGAAGAAATTTTAAAAAAGAAGGTTGATTTGGTTGAATATAATGTTATTAAGAGTTTGATTAAAGAAAGAGTGTTAAACGAAGAAATAAGAATAATATGAAAAGAGATATAAATTTATTTTTACAAGATATTCTGAAAAATATAGAATCAATAGAGCGTTCTGTAAAGAATTTAATAGAATCCTCCTTTCAAAAAGATGAGGATAAAATTGATGCAAATATAAGAAGATTGGAAATCATTGGAGAAGCAGTGAAAAATATTCCTGATTCATTTAGGGAAAAATATCCTGAAGTTCCTTGGAAAGGTGTAGCAGGATTTAGAGATATTTTAATTCATGGATATTTTGGAGTTGAGCTAAAAAGAGTTTGGAATATTATTAAAAATGATTTGCCAAAATTAAAAGAGCAAGTCAAAAAAATTATTTCTGAATTGAAGAGTTAGAAAAGATTAATTCAAAAATAAATGAAATTGTTGAAGAAGAAATAAAAAAGAAAAAGACCTGCTCGCTGTTGCTCGCAGATTGAGGTAGATTATTAATGTGAGACCTGAAGTTTAATGTGGGAGGAGATTATTATTAGTGATAATAAGTTATGATATTTGTAATAAAAATAATTCTCTTTGAAATTTGTCGTTGTTAAGAATATTCTTCATGGAAAACTTGGCAGAGTTGAATTTGGAGAAATTAATACTGGGCAAAGGGAATTAGAAAATATTAAAAGCCCAATCTTCTTTTAGAATATATGAAATCTCCAAAAGTAATAAAAGGTGAGGAGATAATTAGAGTTTTAATAAAATAAGGTTATGAAATAAAGAGTAGAAGAGGCAGTCATGTTTCTTTGTCAAACAGAAGAATTCATATAACTGTGGTTTTGCCGTTAACAACTATTGGAGTATATAAAAAAATATCAAGAATTACAGGAATAGCTCAAGACGAATTTTATTGATTATAAAAAAATTCTTTGAATCATAGGCATTTCAAATTTTTCGTCTTCTTCAATAATTAATGCTTTTTTATCTTCTGGAAAAGTTTCAAAATGATTTTTTACTCCTTCTATAAATTTTCTTTTTGCTTCATCAATGTTTTTCCCTTCTGCAAAGACATTTATATCTGGACTGGAAGCTATAAAAGTAGTATCAAATTCTTTTCCTTCTTTTTCTATAACAATATTAATTCCTAATCTGTTTACCATACTTTATAATTATTTCATCTCTTTAAATAATTTTCTAATTTATTTTTACACCTCTCCAAAGGACGAAGAAATTCAAAATCTTTTTGTTCAATTAGAAAATCAGCAATCCCAATTTTCAGAACTTCAAACCCAACTTAATGAAATTCAATCTCAACTTTTAAATCAACAAATCCAATTTAACTGATATTTTAATAAGTTTCTATCCCAATTAAATTTATTAATAACAATTCTTTGTTTTGTTTATGAAAAAAGAAGTTTTTATTTTGATTTTACTTTTAGTTCCTTTTGTTAGTGCAGATGTTATTTCTTTAAATTCAGGCGGAACAGGAAATATTATTTTGAACCCGAACGAATATATTGAAGGATTTTTTTGGTGCACGCCTGATACATGTTCTGGTTTAGGATATAATTGTGGAACTTGGTCAAATGGTTGTGGAGGAACTTTAAATTGTGGGGCATGCACCTCAGGTTACACATGTACATCAGGAATTTGTGTTGCTGATACTATCACTCCTGTAACTCCTTCACCAGGTGGGGGAGGGGTAACAACAATAACTGTTTCAAATATTGAGGTTAATCCAGAAGTAATTAATTTGAATTTGGCAGTTAATACAAATATTGAACAAATAATTAAAGTGAAAAATTTAGGAACAAATTCTGTGAATGTTTCTGTTTCTGAATCTGGTTTAGGAAAAATGGTTATAATCGACGACGCGACGTTATTAATTTCGCCAGGACAGACAAAAGATTTGAAAGTTGTTTTTGTTGCATTTGGTCAGACAGGTATTTTTACAGGAACTTTAAATATTGGTGGGAAAACTGTTTCTGTTGCTTTGAATATTAAAACAAAATTAATTCTTTTTGATTCTGTAATAGAAGTGTTAAATGAAAATGCTCAGGTTAAACAAGGTGGAAAATTGAGGACAAAAATTACTTTGATTCCAATGGGTGACCCAGATAGATTGGATGTAAATTTAAATTATACAATTAAAGATTATAAGGGGACTGTTTATTTTGCAAAAACAGAAACAATGTTGGTTGAAGAGAAAATGAGTTTTGAAAGGTCTTTTAGCACAAATAAAATTCCTAGTGGGGAATATATTATAGGTTTGTTGTTAACTTATCCAAATGGTGTTGCACCTGCGAGTGCACATTTTGAAATTGTATCAACAAGTTTGTTTTCTAAAATAGTTTTTGTAATAATAATATTAATTTTAATAGTTTTAATATTGTTGATAATTTTCTTGATTTGGAAACGTAGAGAAAAAGAGGAAGAAACTAAAACTGTTTAATAGTCCTTTGCAACTCGTGGGATTATTGACATAAGAAATTGTTAATTTTATTTTTTCACGACGCAACTTTGCTAAAAGAAGAACTCAGTAAAGTTGCCTAAAGATTTAAATAATTCTTCTGCAGATTATTTGTATGTTAAACAGGGATTTCTTAGAAAGAAATCCTACAGTGGCAAAGAAAGGAGAAAATAAAAAATGTTAATAGGGTTGGTAGGAAAGCCGTCGTGTGGGAAAAGCACTTTTTTTAAAGCAGCGACTTTAGCAGATGTTGAAATCGCGTCTTATCCTTTTACAACTATAAAACCAAATTCAGGTGTAGGTTATGTTAAGGTCGAATGTATTGACAAAGAATTTAAAACTCAATGTAACCCAAGTCATGGTTTTTGCATAGAGCACAATCGATTTGTTCCTGTTAATTTAATAGATGTTGCAGGTTTAGTGCCTGGTGCTTCAGAAGGGAAGGGGTTGGGCAATCAATTTCTTGATGATTTAAGGAAGGCAGATATTTTTTTGCATATTGTTGACGCGTCTGGGACAACAGATGTTGAAGGAAAACCAACTGAAAATTATAATCCTTGTGAAGATGTTAGGTTTTTAGAAGATGAATTGAATCAGTGGTTTTTTAATATTTTTCAAAAAGTTTGGAGGGGTTTTGCAAGAAAAGCTGAAATGGAAAAAGAGAAATTTTCCGAAGCTGTTGCTCGTCAGTTTTCTGGTTTGAAGGTTACAGAAGAGCAGGTTAAGAAAGTTTTGAGAAAATTGAATTTTCCTGAAAAAGCAAGTTCTTGGAGTGATGAGCAGGTGAAAGGGTTTGCAGTTGCATTAAGAGTTGAGAGCAAGCCAATGATTATTGCTGTGAATAAAATTGATTTAGAAAAAGGAAAAGAGAATTATCAGAAACTTAGAGCAGAATTTCCTAATTTAATTGTTATGCCTTGTTCTGCTGATTCTGAATTAGCATTACGTAAGGCTGAGAAATCTGGATTAATTAAATATATCCCTGGTGAAAAAGATTTTGAAGTTAAGGGGGAATTAAACGAAAATACCCCCCAGAGCACGAGACAAAAAACTGCTTTGGAAAAAATTAAAAAAAATGTTTTGAATTGTTTTGCAGAAGGCACAGGAATTCAAGCTATTTTAAATTGTGCTGTTTTTGGTTTATTAAATTATGTTGCTGTTTTTCCTGCATCGGCAAATAAACTTGCTGACAGCAAAGGGAATATTTTGCCTGATTGTTTTTTATTGCCACCTGGTTCAACAGCGTTGGACTTTGCATATTTTTTGCATACTGACTTTGGGAAGAATTTTATTAAAGCAATTGACGCCCGGACGAAAAAAGCACTTGGCAAGAATTATGTTTTGAAAAATAGAGATGCGCTGGAGATTGTTACTCGATGAAAATAAAAGTAAAAGTTCATGTAAATTCTTCTCAAGAAAAAGTTGAAGAACTTGGAGAAGATAGCAGATGTGCGACTTTCGGCGGAGGCAATGAAAAAAGTCACCCTTCAGAGTTTCGAGGAAGGAGCGCGAGGAAAATCAAGGGGTTTCCTCGCTTTGAAATTTGGTTAAAAGAAAAAGCAGTTGATGGAAAAGCAAATTTAGAATTGTTGAAAGTCCTTAAAAAATATTTTGGAAAAGAAGTTAAAATTGTCAAAGGATTTAAGAGTAGGAGAAAGGTTGTTGAGATTTTGGATTAATATTTTAGATAAATATTATAATGAGGGGAAGGAATTTTTTTCATTGATTTAATTGGATATTGTTTTATTAACTCTGTCATTTCATTCAATTTTTCTAATTTCTTTATTACCCTCTTTAAATTTTTAATATCGTCTAATTTTTTATAACTTTAAGAATAATTAATTATATAAATAAGTTTCTGTTATACAAATCATGAAATACCTCTATGCTTTGGATCTCCAAGAAAAAGCAGAAGAGTTTTGCAAAATTTTATTTCCATATATTAAAGTTGAGAGAATAAAATGTTTTAGAAGTTATGGAACTTCAACTAAAAGAACAATTGCTCGTTGCCATGCACTTGGGAAAATAATGCAAAAAGCAATGAACACTGATGCGTTTTATGTTTTGGAATTTTTAGCAGAAAGGTTTGAAAAAATGACGTGGCAAGATCAAGAAAAAGTTATTCTTCATGAATTAATGCATATCCCTAAAACTTTTGGTGGTGGTTTTAAACATCATGATTGGGTAACAGAGAAAAACATAAATAAATTATATAAAGAATATGAAAATAAAAAAAGGCAAGCAGGAAATTGAAATAAAAGTTAAGAAGTGCCAAGGTTTTAGAAAAGCAGTTGGATTAATGTTTTGTCGAAGAGAAAAAGCACGTGCACTTTTGTTTGATTTCAAAAAACTTAAAAAATTTAACTTGACTTCTCTTTTTGTTTTTTTTCCTTTTGTTTGCGTTTGGTTAGATGAAAAAAATAAAATTATTGATATTAGAAAGATAAAACCATTTAAATTTCATGTTCCATCGAGAAAATTCTATAAAAAATTTGTTGAAATTCCTATTAGTTCTCACTATAAAGAAATTATTCAAAATCTCGTCGGTGAGGAAAAGTTTAAAAAGAAATAGTTCTTCTAATTATTATAATGATTAAAAGGAGGTTGATATAATGGGAAAAATAATTGTTAAGAAAGTTATTAACAGAAAACCAGGTCATCTTTACTATGTGGATGGAGAAGGAAATGTTTGCGAGGCAAAAATGGCTCGAGGCGGAAAAAAGAGAAAGAAAAAAGTTGTGAAAAAGAAAGTTGTAAAGAAGAAAAAGCCTGTAAAGAAAAAAGTTGTAAAGAAAAGAAGAAAGTAAACAATTTTTTTATTCTTCCAAATACCCCGAAGGTCTTGCTTCGAGGATAAAGCTGGCAAAAAGATATTAAACAGCATTGTTTACCTTAGATACCCCAAAGGTCTTGCCTTGTGGGGTTCACTTTATTTTATTTTTTAATTAATTTTTAGGAAATTTTTATATGCATATTTAAATATACAAATTTTTTTAAGTGATGCTGAGAATTTATTTTTTTTAGTATATGTTATGAACTCTGTGAATTTAACTTTTTAGATTTTGCCAAGCCAAAATTTTAAAGAAAATAATTAAGATAGCTTAAAATTTTAGTTATTAATAATTTTAACCACGGAAAAATCTGCGGAACGCGATTTTGGAGTTATATTAATTTGAGCATAAATGCGAACTAATTTTTGGTTTAACTTAGTGATATATATTTTTGATACACAATTTAATTTTCTTAGTTAATTTTAAATAACTCTTTTGTTTTTTTGTTTCATGGCAACAATTTTGGGAATTGAATCAACAGCACATACTTTTGGGATTGGTTTTGTTCGGGATAAAAAAGTTCTTGCGAATGTTCGCGTAATGTATACAACAGAATTTGGTGGAATAATTCCTATGGAATCTGCAAAGCATCATAATGCAGTTGCTCAGGAAATTTATTCAAGTGCTTTGGCAAAGTCAGGGCTTGACGAGAAAGAGATTGATGCGATTGCGTTTTCTCAGGGGCCTGGTTTGGCGCCATGTTTAATTGAAGGAATGAACTTTGCAAAAAAGATTTCAAAGAAATTAAATGCTCTAAATGGCGCAAGTAAACCAATTGTTGGTGTTAATCATTGTATTGCTCATTTGGAAATTGGTGAGAGCGTCGGAGCTAAGGATCCTGTGATGCTTTATGCTTCTGGGGCGAATACTCAGATTATGGCTTATGAGGCAGGGAAGTATCGGGTTTTTGGTGAGACTTTAGATTTGGGTGTTGGTAATTTTATTGATACTATTGGACGTTATATGGGGTTGGGGTTTCCTGCAGGTCTGATGATTCAAAAACTTGCAGAGGAGTGCAAACATAAGAATGAGTTGATTGAATTGGCTTATTCAATAAAGGGGATGGATGTTGCGTTTTCTGGTTTGCAGACACAGTTGAAGAATTTGATTGATAGGGGTGTTACAAAAGAAGATATTGCTTATTCAATGCAGGAGGTTATTTTTGCAATGTTGGTTGAGGCAGCAGAGAGGGCTTTGGCACATACTGGGAAAAAGGAACTTTTGCTTGGTGGCGGGGTTGCTTGTAATTCTCGTTTGCAAGAAATGTGTAAGATTATGTGCAAAGAAAGAGGTGCAAAGTTTTTTTGCCCTGAAAAAAGTTTGCTTGTTGATAATGGTGCAATGATTGCTTATCTTGGGGAGGTTATGTTTGCAAAAGGAATTAAAGTTTCACCAGATGAATTAAATAAAATTGATATTCGCCCTCGTGAAAGGACTGATGATGTTGAGGTTAGTTGGAAATGATTATTTTTTGAGAAACTTTTTTAATGGGTGTGCAAAGCAATGAACTAAATTAAAGCGAGGCGAAGCTGAGTGAATGAACAATTTTTGCAGAAAGTTTTATAAAGTAAATTTATTTGAATAAAATATCTGATGAACAAAATTCAAATGAGGATGTTGTTCTCAAGGATTAAAATGGTTGACATATATCAAATAATTGAAAAGGCACGAAGAACAGGAAAGATTGAGAAAGGGACAAATGAAGTTACAAAAGCGATTGAGAGAGGAACTGCAAAGTTTGTTGTTTATGCTTCTGATGTTGAGCCAAAAGAAATTATTCAGCACATTCCTGTTTTATGTAAAGAGAAAAAAATTCTGTGCAAAGAAGTTGATAATAAACAAAAACTTGGAATAGCTGTAGGCATTTCTGTTCCTGCTTCATCTGTTGCAGTTATTGATGCAGGCGAAGCTGAAGCAGATATTTCTGGGTTAAAGTAAAATGGCAAAGATTCAACAAGTTCATCAAAAGAAACAAGCTGGTTCTAAAGGAAGCAATAGAATTTTAGGAGAAGTTGCTCCTGCTGTTGTTCAAGAGTTAATTGGAAGGACTGGTTTTAGAGGAGAGATAACACAAGTTAAGTGCCTTGTTCAAGAAGGACGGGACAAAGGACGTTCAATGCGAAGAAATGTTAAAGGTCCTGTGAGAGTCGGTGATTTTTTAATGCTTAGAGAAACAGAAATTGAAGCACGAAGAATTAAATCAAAAGTTTCAAAGGGGGCGTATACTTAAGATGAGTGTTGGAAAGATTAAATCAAAAATTGAGAAGCTTGTTCAAAAGGGTGATTTGAAAGTTGGAGAGATTATTAAAATAAAAAATTTGTCTAATAAGGAAGTTATATCTTTGGAGAAAGATTACAAGACAAAGAATAATTATTTTCCAAAAAGACAATTATTTATAGATGCAAAAAATTCTAATAAAATAATTTATACATTTGAATTAAAATATCTTGGAGATAAGCATTAAAATGAATTTTAATTTATGCGATTTCGTTAAGGTGTTTGGAAATCGCCCTTCAGTACTAAGTGGAAAATCGAAAAAAACCTGGAGGTTGTTTTCATATGCCTAAATGTAGTTATTGCGGAAAGGAGTATGATATTCATAAAGGGCTTACATATATTTTGAAAGACGGAACAATTCATTATTTATGTTCTGGAAAATGCAGAAAAAATATGCTTATGAAACGAAGAAAAGTTCGTTGGATTTCTAAAGAAAAGAAAGTTAAGGGAAAAGAATAATCTCTCGCTGTCGCTCGGATTGATTGCTCAAAATTGCAGGCGAATTTCTCGCTGAAGAAATTTATTATCAAAGAATTTGAATAATTATTTTTTAATAATGTGGATTTTATTTTTGATTAACTAACTTTTTTTGCGGGAAATCTTGACGAAGTCAGATTTGAAGTTTTTTCCATCAAAATCTCGTTTACCGACGATAAAACTGCCAAAAGATTTATAAATCAAATTGATTTCTTTATAATGTAGATGGATTTTTTACTAAAAAAATAAAACAAATTTAGAAAATGACAGCATATAAAGCAGATTCAATAAAGGTTTTGGAAGGTCTTGAAGGTGTTAGAAAAAGGCCTGCGATGTATATTGGTTCAACAGGAAAAGATGGCTTGCACCATTTGGTTTATGAAGTTGTTGACAACTCTGTTGACGAAGCATTAGGTGGTTTTTGCAGAAAAATAAAAGTTTCAATAAATAAAGATGGCTCTGTTAGTGTTGAGGATGATGGAAGAGGAATTCCAGTGGATAAACACCCTAAGTTTAATGTTTCTGCAGCAGAAGTTGCTTTAACAAAATTACATGCAGGTGGGAAATTTGACAAGGGCTCGTATGCGATTTCTGGAGGGTTGCATGGCGTTGGCGTTTCATGTGTAAATGCTCTTTCAAAAAAGTTAATTTTAGAAATAAAGCGAAATGGAAAAATTTATTCTCAAGAATATTCTCGTGGGAATGCAAAAACAAAATTAAAAGTTGTTGGAAAATGCAATTTAGAAAAAACAGGAACAAAAATAATTTTTTGGCCTGATGAGGAAATTTTTTCAACTGTTGTTTTTGATTATAAAATTTTAGAAACGCGTTTTAGGGAACTTGCTTTTTTAAATGCTGGTTTGGAAATTCTTTTAGAGGATTTTGTTAAGGACAAAAAAATTGAATTTTTTTCTTCAGGTGGTTTAATTGAATTTGTAAAATGGTTAAATAAAAATAAAGAAGTTTTGCACAAGCCAATTTATTTTAAGCGAGATGTTGGGGGGGTAATAATAGAAATTTGCATACAATATAATGCAGGTTACAAAGAAAATCTTTTTGGTTTTGTTAATACAATTAATACTGTTGAGGGGGGGACACATGTTTCTGGTTTTAAGACAGCCCTGACTCGGGTTATGAATGATTATGCAAAGAAAAAAGGACTTTTGAAAAATGATTCT
>CAZTPM010000020.1:0-9649 GCA_964615065.1 Candidatus Woesearchaeota archaeon | reverse complement strand
TATGCAATGAAGTTCAAAGGTTGTGCGATTTCTAGCGAAGAAATTGAAGAGATAAAAAAGTTAAAGTAAAATTAGCTGATATAAAAATAAATTGTTGTTTTGTTAATTATACCCTATCACACAAGTTTACGAGCGAAAAATTAGAGATGGATAAAGTTAAAAATAAACTATTTCTTAATATGTTAAGGGTGCGTAGTATACTGGTATTATACGCGGCTCCAGCCCGCGAGAAGAGAGTTCGATTCTCTCCGTGCCCATTATAAGCCCAAAAACAAATTATATAAACTATTTTTTCTATTGATATTCATGACAAAAGAGGATACTAAAGTTACACCTTGGGAAGTTAAGGGAAAAGTTAATTATAACAAGATTATCAAAGAATTTGGGATAAAACCTATAAAAAATTTGCCAGATGTTTTTAATGAAAATTTATTGTTTAGAAGAAAAATTGTTTTTGCCCACAGAGACATTCAAAGAATATTAGAAGTTATCAAGAGCAAGAAGGCTTTTGTAATGATGACTGGTTTAATGCCCTCGGGAAAATTCCACATCGGACATATCCTTCTTGTAAGGCAAATGATTTTTTATCAGGAATTAGGGGCTAAAATTTATATTGCTATCGCAGATCTTGAAGCATATAATGCAAGAAAGAAAAGTCTCAAAGAACTAAAAGAAATTGCGATTAATGAATATATTCTCAATTATGCAGCCCTTGGTTTGGATTTAAATAAGTGTGACTTATATTTCCAAAGTGCAAGATCAAACAACGCTGAAAAATCCAATGCTTATTATAGACTTGCTTCTAATTTTTCAAGGTATGTTACTTTTAATGAATTTAAAGCAATTTATGGGAAAGATATAAGCCCTGAGAAAATGAATGCTTCGCTTCTTCAAGCTGCAGATATGGCGCATGCTCAACTTCCTGAATTTGAAGGGGGGCCTATACCTGTTTTAATTCCAGTGGGGATTGATCAAGACCCTCATCTAAGATTAGCAAGGGATATTGTTAATAGATATAAAGATAACAAGATGATTCAACTAAGTTCTACTTATCACTTGTTTTTGCCTGGGTTGAAAGATGGAAAAATGTCCAGTAGTGATGTAAATTCATATATTGCACTAACAGATTCTCCAGAGGAAGTAAAAAATAAGATAAATAAATATGCTTTTTCAGGAGGGAGGAATACAATTGAAGAGCATAGAAAATATGGGGGGGATCCTGATGTTGATGTTTCTTTTTTATATTTGAAATATTTATTTGAACCTGATGATAAGAAACTTGAACAAATTAAAAAAGACTACCAATCTGGAAAACTTTTATCTAAGGAGTTAAAAAAAATTTTAATTGATAAAATAAATGTTTTTTTAAAAGAACATCAAAAGAAAAAAGAAGAAGCAAAAAAACAACTTGAAAAGTTTTTATTGAAAGATGATACTAAACATTTATAAACTTATATGAATAGTCCTTCATATGAATAATGCAACATATCATTTCTTTTTTGGAAGTTTGTCAAATCCACTTAGAGTTGAAATTGTTTTGAGTTTAAGAAAAAAAGAAAAAAAAGTTAATGAAATTTCCAAAGAACTTGAGGTTGAACAAAGCAAAATTTCTCATGCTCTTGCAGTTTTAAAACAATGTAATATTGTTGATGTTAAACAAAAAGGGAAATCACGGATTTATTTTTTGAATAAAAAAACAATGATTCCTATTTTAAATTTAATTGATAAACATGCTGAAACTTTTTGTGGGGGAAATTGTTCAATGTGTGGGGGTTGTAGATGAAATCAATATATTTTGACAATGCAGCATCGACAAAAGTTGATTCAAAAGTTTTAAAAGCAATGCTTCCATATTTTTCAGAAGAATATGGAAATGCGTCGTCAGTTCATCAGGTTGGGCAACGAGCAAGGCAAGCTCTTGAAAAAAGTAGGGGAATTATTGCAAAGGAAATTAATGCTAAACGAAATGAAATTATTTTTACATCGGGTGGGACAGAATCAAACAATTTTGCATTGAAAGGTTTGTTTTTTGAAAACTTTCCAAAGAAAAACCACATTATAACTTCAAAAATTGAGCATGATTGTATTTTAAATTCCTGTAAGTGGTTGGAAACCCAAGGTGCTAAAGTGACTTACTTGAATGTTGATGAAAAAGGTTTTATTAATTTAGAAGAATTAAAAAACTCTATCACTGAAAAAACTTTTCTGGTTTCAATTATGCATGCAAATAATGAAATTGGAACGATACAAGATTTAGAAACAATCGGAAAAATTTGTAAAGAAAAAAAAGTTTTATTTCACACAGATGCTTGCCAAAGTTTTACAAAAGTCCCGATAAATGTTAAAAAAATGAATTTGGATTTAATGAGTTTAAATTCTCACAAGATTCATGGTCCAAAAGGGGTCGGTGCTCTTTATATTAGGGAAGGAATTTCAATAACTTCTTTAATGCATGGAGGAGGACATGAACATAAAATGCGAAGTGGAACGGAAAACGTTTCGGGGATTGTGGGTTTTGCAAAAGCTGTTGAAATTTCTAAAAAAAAAGATGTTGAAAAAATGGAAAAACTCCGAGATAAAATGATTAAAGGGATTTTGGAAATTGAAAACACAAAACTAAATGGCCCTCATGAAAATCGATTGTGTAATAATATAAATATTTGTTTTAATAATGTGGAAGGAGAAGCAATTGGGGGTTATTTAGAAAATGCAGGAATTTGCACTTCAACAGGTTCTGCTTGTGCTTCACATTCTTTAGAATCAAGTCATGTTTTGAAAGCAATTGGATTAACTTCTATGCAAGTCAATAGTTCAATCAGAATTAGTATTAATAAATACACAACAGAAAAAGAAGTTGATTATTTTTTAGAAAAGATTGAAAATATAATAAAAAAATTAAGAAGATTTAGTCCAGTGAAATGAAAAACAAAGAAATAAAAAAAATTGTGAGAGAAAGTTATTCTAAAATAGCCTCGGGGGGATGTTGTAGTTCTTGTGGTTGTGGGGTTTCTGAAAAGGATGTTTCAAGAAGTATTGGCTATTCTGAAGAAGAGATGAATTTGGTTCCAGAGGCGAATCTTGGGTTGGGTTGTGGAAATCCAATTGCTCTTGCAAAAATAAAAGAGGGAGATGCTGTTTTGGATTTAGGGAGTGGTGCAGGATTTGATTCATTTTTAGCGTCGAAGAAGGCTGGGAAATCTGGAAAAGTGATTGGAGTTGACATGACTAATGAAATGATTGAGAAAGCGAGGAGAAATGCTGAAAAATATGAATATGATAATGTAGAGTTTAGATTGGGAGATATAGAGGATTTGCCAGTAGCAGATAATTCTGTTAATGTTGTGATAAGTAATTGCGTGATTAATCTTGCTCCAGACAAGGACAAGGTTTTTTCAGAAGCGTTCAGAGTTTTGAAGAAAGGAGGGAAGATGTTTGTTTCAGACATTGTTTTATTGAAGGAGCTTTCAGATAAACAAAAAAAAGATGAAGGGCTTCTTGCAGGATGTGTTGCAGGAGCCTTATTGAAAAAAGATTATTTAGATAAAATAAAAAAGGCGGGATTTAAGTTTAAAATTTTAGACGAAGATAAGGAAATAAGTAAAAGACAATATTCTGGAATTGCTCTTGAAAGTATAAAAGTTCAAGGGGTGAAGAAATGAAAATCACTCGTAAAGCAAAAATGAGTAAAATAATTAGCACAAATCCAGAAGCAACTGAAATTTTGTTTGAAGCTGGGCTGAATTGTATTGGTTGTCCTATGGCAATGCAAGAAACCTTGGAGGAAGCTTGTAAAGTGCATAGAATGAGAAATAAGGAAATTGATAAATTAGTAAATAAATTAAATAAAAATAGTCGCTCGTAAACTCGCGATTGATGACTTCACATCGGCCTTCGGGAACGACGCTTTGTTAAAAATAATTAATGTGATAACAAAGTCTTCGATAGAGAAATCTGACGAAGTTGATTTTGAAGTTATTAATGGGTAAGCGTTAGCGAACGTAAATAAAACAAAAAATGAATTATCCAAAAAAAGTTATGCAACATTTTCTTAACCCGAAAAATATGGGAGAAATGAAAAACCCTGATGGGGTTGGGAAAATAGGAAACCCGATTTGTGGGGATATTATGCAAGTTTTTATTAAAGTCAAAAATAATAAAATTAAAGATATTAAATTTCAAACATTTGGTTGTGTTGCTGCAATTGCAAGTTCAAGCATGTTGACAGAACTTGTAAAAGGAAAAACACTTGGGCAAGCAAAAAAATTAAATTACAAGGAAGTTTCAAAAAATTTAAAAAATCTTCCCCCACTGAAAGTTCATTGCTCAGCCATGGCTATTCAAGCCTTGAAAAAAGCTATTGAGAATTTTGAAAAAAATGGAAAATAAACATGTAGGTTGGTTAATTATTGGAATTGCTTTTGTAATATCAATTTTAGTCATTATTTTTAATTATACTCTAAAGAATTTGCTTGGAGATACGTGTTCTCATGGTTCTTCATGTTCAATGTATAATATTATTGGGATTCAAACATGGATAAGTCTTAGCATAGTTATTATTATTTTTGTAATAGGTTTAACTATAATGTTTACAAAATCAAAAGAGAGGATAATTGTAAAAAAAGTTCAAGAAAAGAAAAAGAAATTAGACTTGACAGGATTAGATAAAGATGAAAAAGCTGTTGTTGATTTATTATTGAGAGAAGGTAAAGCAGTCTTTCAAGCTGATTTAATGGAAAAACTTGAGATTGGGAAAGTGAAAACAACGCGGCTTCTGGACAAACTTGAGGCAAAGCAGTTGATTGAGCGGAAAAGGAGAGGAATGAATAATATTGTTGTTCTGAAAGATTAATCCGCCTTGAGCAGTAATTTAGGAAGATTAAACGAAAGAAACTACAGTTGTCTTCGCGAAACTAGTTTCATCAAAGCGAATATAAAGAAGATTCTTCTAAAAATTAGATGAAAAAAGTTTTCAAAATAAGAGGTATGCACTGTAACTCTTGTGCCCAGTTAATTGAATTAAAATTTAAAGATAAAGTGAATAACATTTCAATAAGTTATTCTAAAGGACAAGCAGAGATTGATTTTGCCCCCAAAAAAATTTCTGAAAAAGAAATTAAAAAAATAATAAAAGAATGTGGATATGAAGTTGAAGATAAAGAAAATAAAAAAGATGAAAAAAAGAAATCTGATAAAGTTGGATGGATTGTAGTTATAGGAAGTATAATCTTGTTTGTTTTTACTTTATATTATTTATTTGGTTCAAGTATAAAAATTCCTGAATTTAATTTTACTTCAATAGATAATAACGCCTCATTGTTTTTGTTATTCTTTGCCGGATTATTGACAGGTTTTCATTGTGTTGCAATGTGTGGTGGTTTTTTGGTTTCTTATACAGCTAAGAATGCAATCGCAGGACACAAATCTTTTTATCAGCATATTATTTATGGAACAAGCAAGACAATTTCTTATACAATTATTGGGGCAATATTTGGGTTAATCGGAAGCATTTTCTTATTCTCTCCAGCATTACGTGGTGGAATCGCTATCTTTGCAGGGATATTTATGATATTTTATTCTCTTTCAATGTTTGGCATTGGTTTTTTTAGAAGGTTTCAATTTAATCCCAAATTCTTAAGTAAAGTTGCAACTAAGAAATATTCAGGTGCTTATTTTGGACCAATGATAACTGGTTTGCTGAATGGTTTGTTTATTGCATGCGGGCCGTTGCAGGCGTTGTATTTATATGCTGCTGGAACAGGAAATGCTATTCAGGGGGGAATTAGTTTGGCTGCTTTTGGTTTGGGTACTCTTCCAGTCATGTTAGGTTTTGGAGGTATCACAAATATAATAAGTCATAAGGCAACAAGAAAGATTTTGAGAATCTCTGCAATTATAGTATTAATCTTAGGTTTGATTATGTTAAACAGAGGTTTAGCTTTAACAGGTTCTGGTTATGATATAAAAAGTATTGGTGTTGGGATAAAAGGTGTTGAAAGCATAGGAGGAAATCTTTTGATTGAAGATGGATATCAAATAATAAATATGGAAGTAAATAGATATGGTTGGTCTCCAGATCAATTTGTTTTAAAAAAAGATGTTCCAGTCAAATGGGTAATTAATGGAAAAGAAATAACAGGATGTAATAATGCAATTCAAGTTCCTAAATTAGGATTAAAATTTGATATAAAACAAGGAGAACAAACTATTGAATTCACGCCGACAGAAGAAGGAGTAATCTCATGGAGTTGTTGGATGGGTATGATTCGTGGGACTTTTATTGTTACTGATGATGGGGTTGCATCTCAAAAAGATATTCAATCTGCAAGTGAACTTGCTGCTTCTTCTGGAGGAAGTTGTGGGGGCGGGGGAGGTTGTGGATGTGGAGGATAATAAAATTAAAAGGAGAAAAAATGAAAAAAGCAAAAATAAACATAGACGGAATGACTTGTGCTTCATGTGCAGGGCATGTTGAAAAAAGCCTTTCTAAAATACCAGGGGTTAAAGTCTTAAATGTTAATCCTGTTATGGGAAAAGCTTTTACTGAAATTGAAAGCAGTGTTTCTGAGAAACAATTAATTGATGCTGTTAAAGATGCAGGTTATGAAGCAAAGGAAGTAGAGTTTGAAGAAACTTCTACTTCTTCAAATTCACAAAAGAAATCAGAAATCTCTAAATGGAAAGCAAAACTTTGGGGGGTCTGGCTTCTTACAATACCTATTATCTTTTTAATGTATTCTGAGAAATTATTTGGTTTAAATATTATTCCTATTAATTCTATGACTCCTTTATTATTAATCTTCTCATTTCCAGTTCTTTTTATATTTGGATTTAATACAATTAAATCTGGTTTGAGAGGATTTTATAAAATGAGGTTCACAATGGATTCTCTTATTGCCTTGGGAACTCTTATTGCCTTTTCAACAGGAATCTTAAGTTTCTTCATGGAGATTCAGGATTTTTCTGGTGTTTCTGGAATGATTATGACTATTTTTATAACTGGAAAATATATTGAAACAAAAGCTAAAGGCAGAGCTACAAGTGAGATTAAAAAACTATTAGAGTTAGGTGCAAAAAATGCAAGAGTTTTAAGAGGAAAAAAAGAAATTGAAATTCCTATCTCTGAAGTAAAATTAGGAGATATTTTAATTGTAAAGCCAGGAGAAAAAATCCCTGTTGACGGAGTTGTTGTAAAAGGACAAAGTTCAGTAAATGAATCAATGGTTACAGGAGAGAGCTTACCTGTTGAGAAAAAAGTAAAAAGTCAGGTGATTGGTGCAACAATAAACCAAGAAGGAATTCTATATATTAAAGCGACAAAAATAGGTAAAGATACTTTCTTATCACATATTATTAAATTAGTTGAAGAAGCTCAAGGAACTAAAGTTCCAATTCAAAAATTAGCAGATAAAATTACATCAATCTTTGTTCCTACAATACTTATAATTTCTTTATTCACTTTTCTTATTTGGTTACTTTCTACACAAGATCCAAGTAGATCTCTTGGTGTTGCTATATCTGTTTTAGTTATTGCTTGCCCTTGTGCACTTGGATTAGCAGTTCCAATATCTCTAACTGTTGGTTCTGGAATGGGTGCAAAAAGAGGGATTTTAATTAGAAAAGGAGAAGCTATTCAAACCATGAAAGAAGTTAAAATAATTGTTTTTGATAAAACAGGAACAATAACTAAAGGAAAACCAGAAGTAAATGGTTTTTATGTTTCACCTAAGACAAAAGAATCTTATTTATTTGAAGTTGCAGGAAGTTTAGAAAAATTAAGTGAACATCCTGTTGCTAAAGCAATAGTTGTGAAAGCATCTTTAAAAAAATACAAATCTGTGAATAAATTTAAAGCAATTCAAGGAAAAGGTGTTGAAGGAATTATTAACAAAAAGAAAATAATTATTGGCAATGAAACTTTGATTAAAGAAAATAAAATTTCTCTAATTAATTTTAAGGAAAAGATTAAGAAAATGGAGAAAAAAGGTCAAACAACAATGATTATAACTGAAAATAAAAAAGTTTTAGGAATTATAGGTGTTGCAGATGCCATAAAAGAAGATTCTATTTCTGCTATAAAATCATTAAATAAAGATGGGTATAAAACAGTCATGATTACAGGCGACAATGAACGAACTGCTAAAGCTATCGCAGAACAAGTTGGAATTAAGGAAGTTATCTCAAGAGTTCTTCCAGAAGATAAATTAAAGAAAGTTGTTGGGCTTCAGAAAAAGGGCATGGTTGCGTTTGTAGGAGACGGAATTAATGATGCTCCTGCGCTGAAACAATCAAATGTTGGAATTGCTATTGGAACAGGGACAGACATTGCTATAGAGGCTGGAGATATTGTTTTAGCAAAAGGAGATTTAACAGGAGTTGTTCAAGCAATTAAATTATCTAAAGCTACTTTTGGAAAAATAAAACAAAATTTATTTTGGGCTTTTTTTTATAATGTTATTGCAATACCTGTTGCAATCGCAGGATTATTAAATCCTGTTGTAGCTGAATTAGCCATGGCTCTATCATCTATAACTGTTATTACAAATGCGAATCTTTTGAGAAGGAAAAGAATTTAGAAAAACTTGAAAAAATAAATCTATTTCTTTTTCTTAACTTTCTTTTTTGGTTTTGCAATAGCTTTGCAACATTTCATTTCAGAAAACCAGAAAATATACAAAATTTCTAGAATTCCAAATGTATTAAAAATTGCTAATGCAATAAACCAAATCACAGAGCCCTTTCTTGCTGATTTCCACAAACCCAATAATTTCCAAACTGTTGACCAGAGTAGAAATACCAATAATACAAATACAGAAATCCCGAAACTTTCTGCGATTGTTGTTAAATAACTTTCCATGTTCACCTCTAAAGAAATTAAGTGAATTTCCTTTAAAAAACTAACGAAATCGTGTCATTATCTTAGGATAGTTCTAAATATTTAAATACTAAATAAATTACATTTTAATAATTCTACAATTTGTAGTAAAAAAACATCTTTAACATACAATATCTTGTATGTTGATATTATCTCAAATGGAATGTCCATATTGTGCATCAAACTCAAAAGTTAAGGATAAACGAAAGTCCCCTGAGGGAATAAGAAGGCGAAGAGAGTGCTTAAAGTGCAAAAAGAGGTTCACAACTTATGAAAAAATTGAGAAAAGCGATTTCTATGTCATAAAAAAAGATGGACGTAGAGAAAAGTTTAGCAGAGAAAAACTTGAAAACGGAATTGATAGGGCATTTGAAAAGCGGCCGATTCAAAAAGAAAAAATATCTAAAATGATAAATAAGATTGAAGATGGTCTGAGAAAAAAAGGCAAAAAAGAAATTAAGAGCATAATAATTGGGGAACTTGTTATGAAAAAAATAAAAAAATTAGATAATATTGCATATATTAGATTTGCTTCTGTTTACAGAGATTTTCAAGACATTAAAGATTTTAAACGAGAATTAAAGGAGTTGAAGTGAAAGTTGAAAAGAAAGTCATTAACTTGAATATGTATGTTCAAGTAAATAATAAAATATAAATGAAGGAAAATAAAAAGACAAGGAATTAAAATAATGGTTGCAAATTTAGTTAAAAAATTACAAAAAGAAAGAAACTTTGTTGGACAAACAGAAGAACAAAGAAGAATTCTTGAAAAAGAAT
>CAZTPM010000019.1:0-10033 GCA_964615065.1 Candidatus Woesearchaeota archaeon | reverse complement strand
TCATAATCATCCAAAGCATTTTGATAATATTCTTTTGCTTCTTCAGAAAGCACATTATCTTGTGGCCCTGCAAAACCAATTATTTTAATCTCTTGCCCCCATAATTTTTTTTGCCCTTCTTTATATGAAAATCCATCAAAAGAATCTCCTTTAACCAACCACTTGTAAAAATTAGTTGCTGAACCAAGAAGAGTTTTCCCAACCCCCCCTAAAAAACCAACAACAGATTCCTTTTCTTTTTTATTAAAAGTATATGCATCAACTAATTTTGAAGCATCTTTTATTTCATCTCCTGTTAATTTTAAATCAGCTCTTTTTTCAAGAATAGCAGCAAAATATAATTCTAAATCTTCGAGACGCGTTGAACCATCAATCGTTCCTGCATATGCAAGATAAACAGATTTATCCTCATAAGGAAATAAATAATCTCCAACATTTACTTTTCTAATTTCTCCACCTATACTTAAATTCAATTTTGGGCTTATTGTAAAAGGAAAAGTTTGTGAACCCTTATCTTCATTGCAATAAATTTCAGTTTTTTGAACAAGACCTTGCTTTTCTATATTTGTTACCCAACATTTATTTTCTAAAAACTTTTCTCCATCAACAACTTCAACAACTTGTCCGTTTACATTTAATCTTGCTCTTGTGTCTGGAGATTCTAAACCTTCTAATCTTAATTCAAAATTTCCCATACAATAATCAAAATTAGGAAGATAAACTCTTGAAGAAGTTTGACCTTTTTTCAAAGTCACTGTTGAAACTTTTTGCCTTCCATCTCCTGACTTTAAACCAGAAGAAGTTGCTCTATCAGAATAAATAGAAATTGTTGCTTGGTCACTTCCAACAGATTCTGCTCTTAAAAAACCTCTGCTATCCCAAAAACCATATTGAACAAACTTGTTTTCCCAATCAGAATCATCCATTTCAGGCAAATAAAAACTTGCATCACCTATTCCATATGCATTTTTAATATCATAACTTACCCTTGCTGTCAAGTTTCCTTCAACATATTCAGGCATTGAAGATTCATTTTTATTTTGCTTTAAAGTTATAACAATATATCCAATGTTTTCTAAAATAGGTTGTGAATTTAAAGTATCTCTAACACCCAAGGCTGCTCTTGAAGCATGAAACCCAACACTTGCAACACCTTGAGAAAATTCTTTTTCAGAAAAAGAAATACTTTCAATTGCTTCAACTTTAATTAAAGGATTTATTTTTGTTGCAGACAACTGGCAAAACACAGGAACATTTTGTTCTTCAAGTAAATCACTTCGAACAACAGCAGGAGTACAACCAAAAGGTGCAATTTGAATAATAAAATCTTGACCTTCTTTGCACATTTCAGAATTAAAACTTTCAAAAGCCCCAGAATCAGTATAATCAAAAGAAGTGTATTGTGGATTTGAACGAGCATATGAATCAGCAGTAACAAAATTCAAAATAAATAAAATTCCAATTAAGAAAACCAATACAAATTTTAATTTTTTATTTATTTTTTTCATTTTAATCTTTGATTAAATTTCTAAAATGGATTAAAATTGAAACCATTAATCCAAACGCAGCAATTAAAGATTGTGATGCACTAAAGCAAGTTGTGTTTAATGTGTTTAGGACTAAATAAATCAAAATTACAAAATTTAAAACATTTCCATACCAAGCTATCAAATCTCCTTCCATATTAAATCAAACTGCTGATAATCCCCCAAACCAACAAAGCCATAGCAATTAACCCCAATATCCATAAGATTAAATCAAGCTTTTTCTTTGTTCTTTTCTTCATATGCTTTTACCTCCTTTTTTATTTATCATTTGAATTCAATTCCCAAAGTTTTATCTTCAAATAAAAGATAATTATCTTGAAGTTGTTCAAGCGAAGTCGGAGTTGGCAAACTTTCTGAACTAATTACTAAAGTTCTTGAATTTTTTAATTCAGATTCTAAAAAATAATAATTTGTTTTCCCACCACCTGCTAAAGCTTGTGAAACAATTTGTGCAGGAATTTCAATATCAAAACATTTTTCCTTTGTAAAACCAAGCAAACCCCCAATCCCTGTTTGAGGAACCTCAACACATTGCTCTTTTGTTGTTGCTTCTAAACTCAAAGAAGAATCCTGGTAAACAGAAACATGAATCTCGTATTGGCCCTCGCTTAATTCAACAGCCCTTTGCTCAGGATAAATAATTGTTTTAGAATCTTCTTCCCCAACAAAATTAATTATTGCCTTACCATTGAACAAAATATTATCCAAATCTAATTCAACATTTAAATTATATAATTTATCTAAAATAATATCAACACTTCCTGGCTGGGTTGTCGAATACAAATATCTTGTTTTTTCATATCCTGGTGCATTAACTACAATATATCCATTTGCACATTGCGGAAATTCTTTTTCAAGAATCCCTAATTCTGTTTCCCCAATATCACAAACTTCAGATAAACACTCATAAGAAATTTCAGATTCAATAGGATTTAAAGAAGTATCATATGTGCCCACCCTTACAAAAGTATTTTGATATTTGCATAATTCAGGAGAATTCACAATTCCTGCTTTTGCGTCCAATGATTTTCTTGGATTGTTTGCTTGAATAACCACAGCCATAGGAAATTGAAAAACTTCGTCATCTTCAATAACCTGAACTAAAACAGGATATGCAACATTATAAACAAAATGATAAGGAACATAACAAAAACCAAGTGCATTTAATCCAGGTTGGTTTCCAACAGGTTCGGCAATTAAAATATTTTCTTTAGTTGGAGTAACCTCAAAAGCATTTGCCCAATTTTTAGAATTAATAAATCTAACTTCAGAATCAGTGGGCAATTCAACGACAAAATAATCATCTGTTCTTCCACTTGATTTCAAAGCTAAAGTATTGCTTTCAATTGCTTGTTGAAGTTCATCAAAAACAACATCTGCAACCCAAATTTTAGGAGAACAAGAAATTTCAACACCATCAACAGGAGCATAAAGCCGCAAATTATCAATTCCATATTTTTCTAAAAATAATTCCTTTTGTTCAAAATCATAAATCTTTTTTGCAGAGTCATATAATTTTCCCAAATTAGAATTAATTGTAATCTCGTGATTTTTAATCAAAGCTGTTTCTTCTCCAAAAGAAAGTGATAAATCCTGTTTTAAATTCACTTTAACATCTTTCTCTTCAACATTAACCTCAAAAACAGGCTCACCTAAACTTACTTCAAAACCTTGTGAATAATATACATCAAACAAACAACTATTTGCTTTGCTTTCAAGAAATTGCTTAAGCTGTTCTTCCATTTGACTTTTAGAAGGCACTTGTTCTTTTTGAATATTATTTCCAGAAACATAATACCAATAAGGAATAGGATTTCCCAAAAAATTAAGTTGCGAACCAAAAGGCATATATGCTGAACCTAATTCAAATTCAGGCAAGTAAATATAACCTGCTTGACTTTCAACAATATCAATTCCAACCAAAGTATCCTCTTTAATGCATTCTAAAAAAGTATTATAAATTGGATTAAAAGTTGGTGAAAGCTTAGAAGTTTTAAGAGATGGACTAACTAAAAAATATACCGCAACAGCAGCAATAATCATAATCGCAATTATAATAAAAATTGTTACCTGCCCTCTTTTCAATTTCATAAATAAAACAGCAAAATTAAATATATAAATATTTGTTTATTCTATCACTTAGAAAGAAGTAATTCTTTTTTCTTTTTTCTTGCCCTAAGATATTCAATTCCTCCTAACAAAATCAAAAGCCCCCCAACAAAAATTATCCAAGGTTCAGCAATTGAAAAAAATTCTGGAATATTTAAAAACTTAAGAGGATAATTTATAAAATAAGTTGCAAAAATAAGATATACAATAAAAACCAAAACTTCACGCATTCTCTTTTTCATTATTTAAAAAGATAAACATTATATTTAAATGTTATGAAAATAACAAATATTATTATGAATTTTTAAACAAACATCAACACTAACTTTAAAAACTCAAATTCTCTTTTCTCAATATGAAAGTCCCTAAAATCACAAAAAGATATTGCCCATATTGTAAGAAAAAAACAGAACAAAAAATTAAGATAGTTTCAACAGGTGGAAAAAGAGGAACCCTAAAACGAGGGGGAATTGCAAGAGCAAAACTTCGTGGACTAGGGGTTGGGATAGGAAATAAAGGAAAATGGGGTTCAAAACCAGCTGTTTCAAAATTCAAAAGAAAAGCAAAAACAACTAAAAAAACAAATTTCATGTACACCTGTAAAGAATGCGGAAAATCTAAATATCAGAAAAAAGGTATAAGGGCAGGAAAAGTTTTACAAGAATAAAATGAAAATTCAAATAAATAAAATCTGGAATCTTAGAACCTCTATGCAATTTCACAGGAGGCATTTAGAAATTGCCTTTCAGTGTTTTGAGGAAGTTCAAATGAATTTTGGGTTTCCTTTCTACGCGATTTTGCCGAGTGCATTTAAAATCGCCGTTCCGCACTTCGAGGAAGCTCAAAAGAAACCAGAGGGTTTCTTTTAATGGCTAAAGCAAAACATAAAAAAAAGTTCTTTGATGTAGAAATTCCTTTAATAAGGAAAACAACACAATTACAAGCTTATACCCTTACAGAACTTAATAAAAGAATTATAAAATATGATTTAACAAGAATTCTCAAGGGAAAAAGCATCTTGCTTCAATTAGAAGTAAAAGTGGATGGAGAAAAAATAACAACCACCCCAATAAAAACAAAAATCATGCCTTATTTCTTGAAAAAAATGGTTAGAAAAGGAACAAATTATGTTGAAGATTCTTTTTCAACACCATGTCAAGACGGCCAAATTAGAATAAAACCTTTTTTAATTACAAGGAGAAAAGTTTCGCGAAGAGTCCGAAAAGCTCTTAGAGAAAAAGCACATGAAGAATTAGTAAATTATGCAAAAGACAAAAAAATTGAAACCATCTTTGAAGACCTTTTAAAAAACTCAATTCAAAAACCACTTAGTTTAAAGTTGAAAAAAATCTACCCTCTTTCTTTCTGTGAAATAAGAATTCTAAAAGTTGAAAAAAATGAAACTATAAATTAATAAAAAAATTACATATTACCTCACCACTTTTATGGCTCGACTATTTTTAAATTGTTAACATCCTAAAATCTCATATAATCTTCTCTCAAATTAATTAAAACTATTTTAATCCAGCACCAAAACTTATTGCATTAATAATCTTACTAACTTAAATGAGCATAGCGAGTTGCAAATTAAATAAAAATTCCAAAACAAAAACTCTTTTAAATAAACTAATTCTCTTTTCTTCATGCCTGTGTAGCTCAGTGGCAGAGCGGCTGACTTGTAATCAGTAGGTCGGGGGTTCAACTCCCTCCACAGGCTTTCATGTTATCGCAGATAACATTTTTGGGATGTAGAACAAATCAGTTTAAATTTATTCAAATAACAAAGAGCGAGATTATTGAACAGCGACAAAAGTTTTTATCAATAACGACTTTTTAATGATTGAGTAGAGAGATGTGCTCTCGCGTGAGAATCCCTCCACAGGCTTTATATATTCTCGAAGAGGATATTTTTTCTTGGGAATTTCAAGTCAGGTAAACTCAAAAAGGTTTCTTCTCGGGGGTCGAGCAATTTCACGAGTCTTCCAAATCGCCCTTGATACGAGTGAGATTGGGAGAAAGAACTCCCTCCACAGGTTCTCATACTGTTAGTTCCTATCAACATAGTCTGAAAAGTTTGAAGTAAACGAAAAGTGTCAGAATATTAGAATACAATAATCATTAAAAACTTCTTTATCTAAACTTCCTTATGGTTTTAACAGTAATTTTAATAAAAAGAGAAACTCAAAGTTTTCTTTACCAAATGAATTAATTTCTTGCTGCTCAAAACATTTTAAATTAACTAAGGAAGATTTTACTTCCTGCTCACTGAATAAATAGGGGTCATTGTAATCCTTGAGTAACAGATAAGCAATGTAACGCAAGAATAACAACAATGGAAAAGTTTATAAACTTCTTTTTCTGGGAAAGTTCATGAAAAACTCATTAATCAAAAAAATTGGAATAGGAATAACAACTAGCGGAATTATATTCGGAGCAAAAAAAATTTTAGCTCAAAATTTAAATAATACTCTTCCTAACACTTTAAAAAATAAAATAGAAATTTCTCAGCCTCCCACATATACAACAAAAAAAAATGACCAAATTAAAGTAGGACAAAACAGATTAATAATTTCAAAATCAGCAAGAGACCCATTCAATGTTCTTTCAAATGGAATAAATTTAGTAAGAGTTACACAAGATATTAATATAACCCCAAAGACAGAATTTGGATTAGACTCTATTCTTAGTGCTCAAGAAGGAGATGTATCTTATGAAATAATAGATATTAAAAAAGGTTTAACAAATATCAAAAAATTTGTTCAAAATGACAAAACAAGAATTTTTGGTAAATTAAAAAACAATATTGTATCAAAATTCCAAAGGATGATAAATTATGTTCAAGCAAATCCATTATACACTTCAACAGATTATAATTCATCAGTAACTTTTTGGGATAATGTTTTCAGAGACGGGAAAATCTCTGCAAAAACAGATGGTTTTGTAGTAAATGATTCATTTGCAAAAGAGGCTAAAGAAGGACTTTACACTTTACTAATAAAAAGTAAAGCTACAAGAAATCAAAAAGCAAACATTGTTCCAGTTTTAATTAAGATAAATCTAAAACAAAATGAATTTGAACCAAATACTACTTACGGAAACCAAGGACTTAAATCTTATTTAACAGGAAGAAATTTGAGCGACCCTAAAGGAAACCCAGAAGGAAATTTTTACACAATTAAGGTAGAACTTGCAAGAGCTCCTAAAAACACTCTTGACTTAAGAAAACTTGAAGAGATAGTTAACAAAACAATTGATAAAAGAATTTCAGTAAAAACCCACCCTCTTAACTTATATCTGTCGCGAATAAGAAAACTTGAAGCAATAATTGATAAAAGAATTTCAGGAAAAACCCTAACTCATAAAGTATCAAAAATTTTAAAACCATCAAAAGCAAGCATAATTATTGGTGCTGCTGGAAATGATAAATTCTTAGAAGGACAATTTGGTGTTCAATATGGACCTGTTGCAGCCTTATTAAATTATGGTCACAGTAAAGATGAAAATATCTTAAATGCTGTTACAGACCCTTCAATTAATGGAAGATATGCTGAGATGAAAGAAAATAATACAGATATGAGGTTTCTTGGAGTTGCTGGTGAACTTCACGCTTTTTCAAATAAAAAAATATCCCCTTTTATTGGAGGAGGAATTAATACTTGGAATTACACAACAGAAAAAAAATTAAATATTATGAAAGGCGACCAAGTTTTAAAATCAAACACTGATTCAAAAACAAATTCTAAAAATTCTTGGAAAACCTATGGAGGTCTCGATGTAAATATTAAAAATTCTAAATTGGGTTTACAAATAGGTTATGACAGCAAAGCTAAATTCTTTGCAGGAACAAGATACTCTTTAAAATTAGGAAAATGAAAACACTAAAACTTTTATCAATGTTAATATTTGCAGTTTTTTTAATTAGTACAGTAACTGCTTTTGGAGATGTTTATGGTGAATGGGAAGATGAAAGTCAGACTATTAGTATAACAAAAGGAGATAGTGTTGATTTTAATTTTGATTTTTTTTCAATGGATGCTCCTATGACTGTAAATATAAAATTATATGATTCTAATTCAGATTTAGTTTATACTTTTAAAGATAATTCAGTTATAAGTACACCTTGTACTCAAAATGGAAATCCAATTTCAGGAACTGCTTGTTATGCAGGGATAAACACAATAGATTCAAGTGTTTATGAAAATCATGGATTTTACGAAGTAATAATGACTTATTCTGATGTAGATGGTTATTCTACAAGCCATAGTTTATCTTTAACAATACAGTCTGCTATAAATCATGCACCAATCTTAAGTTACATAGGAGACAAATCAACAAATGAAAATCAAAAATTGCAATTCTATGTATCAGCAACAGATGCTGATGAAGATGCTTTGACTTATTCAGCTTCTGGTTTACCATCTGGAGCAAGCTTTAATCCAAGTACAAGAAAATTCTTATGGACTCCAACATATAAACAATCTGGAATTTATTATGTGACATTCACTGTTGATGATGAAACAGATACTGATTCAGAGAAAATAAAAATTACAGTTGATAATGTTAATAGAAATCCAACAATAACCTCTTCACCAATTACACAAGTTAATGAAGGAGAATCTTACAATTACAATGTTGATGCAACAGATGCTGATGGAGACACTTTAACTTACTCATTACCTAAAAAACCAAGCTGGCTTTCAATTAATTCAAACACTGGAGTAATTACTGGAACAGCGCCTAAAGTTTATCAAGATACAGATTATGATATTACTATTAAAGTTAAAGATGGAAAAGGCGGGAGTGACACTCAATCATATACTTTAACTGTTAAGAATGTGGTAGGACAAGATTGTCTTCCAACTATAACAATAATCGGGGCATCTGTTATAAACATTTACGTAGGGACTACCTACAATGATCAAGGTGCTACTGCATGGGATATGGAGGATGGGAACTTGACAGATTACATTATAACTACAGGACTTCCAATTGATACAAACTCTCCAGGAATATATCAAATAACATACACAGTAGAAGATAGTTTTGGACATATTGTCACTGCTATAAGGGCAGTAAAGGTAATTAAGATTCCAGATACAACTCCTCCTATAATTATAATAACAAGTCCTGAAGATGGACAAACATATGATTCGCATGTAACTGAATTAACCTACACAGTAACTGATGAACACTTAGATAGTTGTTGGTACTCTGTTGATGGTGGAGAAACAACTGTAGATATTGTTTGTAATGAAATTATAACCGGCTTGCAATCAGTAGAAGGTTCTAATACTTGGACAGTCTATGCAAAAGACAGTTATAATAATGAAGCAAGTGCAAGTGTTACATTTATTGTTGAAATAGAAGAAGAAGATACAACCCCCCCTATAATTACACTATTAGGAAACAATCTTGTGAATGTTACTATTGGGACTTCTTATACAGATGCTGGAGCTACTGCTTGGGATGATGTTGATGATAATATCACAGCAAACATCGTGGTTGTAAATCCTGTTGATACAAATACAATAGGAACTTACACAATAACTTACAATGTTCAGGACAGTGCAGGAAACAATGCTGAAGAAGTTACAAGAACTGTTAATGTTTATGACCCTAATGATACAACTACACCTATAATTACAGTAATCACTCCTGAACAAGGCAGAGAATACAAGGAATCTGAAATCACTTTTGAAATTAAAGTGAATGAATATGCAAATATAGTATTCAGTTTAGATGAAAACCAAAATATAACAATGAATTACCAAGGGATTGACAATAGAATCTTAACATTCATTTATACTTTATCAATAGCTGATGGAAAGCACACTGTTATTTTCTATGCAACTGACATAAACAGAAATATAGGAAGTGCAAGCATTGATTTCTCAATTGACACAAAAGCAAAAAAGAAAAAATATCACTCCTACCAAGAAAGTTTTGAAGAAGACGAATATTTAAATCAATTCCAATCTAACAAAATAATCTACTTAGAAGAGGATAAAGCACCAGAAAAAATTCTTAACTGCTGGCAAAGATTCATCGAATGGTTGAAAAGGATTTTTGGTTTTAGATAATTTTAATAAGTAATTGACCAATTTTCATATAATTATAAATTTAGAATTCTTTTAATTCTTCCTAAACTCACAACTATCTTTTCTGCAAAGTATATCCACATTCAGAACATTTCCATTTTTCAAAAACATCTTCTTTGTATGAAAAAGGCAACAAATAACCTTTTCCACATTTTGGACATTTCGGAAAAATACAATTCCTATTTTTTTCTTCTGTCATATTGCCCTCAAATTTATTTAAGTTTCACAGCAGTCCCAAAAGCAAGCATTTCAGAAGCACCTTGCATTATCATTGAAGTC
>CAZTPM010000018.1:0-10119 GCA_964615065.1 Candidatus Woesearchaeota archaeon | reverse complement strand
TTGTTCTAAATGTTTTATTTCAACTTCTGTATCTTCATGTCGCCAACATTTCCCATTAATAACTTGCTCATTTGCTAAAACAGTCTCGCATTTTGGACACCAATTAACAGAGGCTTTTTTTCTATATGCCAAACCTTTTTCAAACATCTTCAAAAAAATCCATTGGTCCCATTTATAATATTCTGGCTTAGAAGTATTAATCAATCTTGACCAATCATAACTTAAACCCAAAAGTTTTTGCTGCTTCATAAAATTCGCAGTAGATTTTTTTGTGTAATCTTCAGGATGAATCTTTTTTTTAATCGCGGCATTTTCAGCAGGCAAACCCAATGCATCATAACCCATTGGATGCAAAACATTAAATCCCTGCATAATTTTAAATCGTGCTAAAATATCTCCAATAGAATAATTCCAAGCATGGCCCATATGCAACCCAGAACCAGAAGGATAAGGAAACATTTCAAGAACATAAAACTTACGCCCAGCATTCTGCAATTTGGGTGACCCCGAGCGGGAATTTTTATCTTCTTTCACTTCAAAAACTTTTTTTTGTGCCCATTTTTTCTGCCATTTTTTTTCAAGGGATTTAAAATTATATTTCATAGATTAACAAACCTTCAGGAACTTTTAAATATTATCTTTAATTAGAATAAACATGAAAAAAATAAAAGCCAACATTTTAGGGAATATTGTAACAAGCAATGCCTCTGAAGCCCACTCGCTTTGCAAAAAATCAGGTTTTGGAGAACCAGATGAAGACAAAATAAGATATTCTTTATCAGAAGCACTTTTTTTAGTTGAAACAAAAAAAATAGAAATTTTTTCAAAAAACAAAACATTACCAAAAGAAGAATTACTAACAAAATTTAAAAAAATTGACAAAAAAATCCAAACCAAATATATTGTTTTCAAAGACCTTAGAAAAAAAGGTTATATTGTTAAAACAGCTTTGAAATTCGGGTCTGATTTCAGAGTTTACGAAAAAGGTTCAAAACCAAGAACAAAACATGCAAAATGGATTGTCTTTGTAGACAACGAATCAAAAAGATTAACTTGGCACGAGTTCTCAGCAAAAAACAGGGTCGCACATTCAACAAGAAAAAATCTGTTGCTTGCAATTGTTGACGAAGAAAGCTCAGTAACTTATTATGAAGTTAAATGGATTAAACCATAATACACTTCCTCGGGCTTAAACAACCCGAAGGGCTCGAGGTGGAGTAATTTTTCCCTCAACAAAGTCAGAGCTAGAAAAATTATGGAATGCTCGAAAATTTTTTCTTTGAAAAAATTTTGGAAAATCCTACAAGGATTTTTCTGTTTAAGCTCTATTATATCTTCCGAACGGAACGAAGTGGAGTAAGAATCTACAAGGCGTGACAAAAAATTCTGAAAGAATTTCACAGAATTGTGAGAAGGCACTTCAAGACGGCTGGTTCGTCCATAAAACCAAATAAATAAAAGAAATTTTCTTTTGTATTTAAATGTAATTTTATAGAAAAGTTAATAAGAAAGCAAAAGATTAAATTAATTATGCGAGAACTAAATACAATCGTAAAGTCTCCGGAAGGAAAAAAAGAAATTTTTCACCATTTTGCCCCTGCATTAGCATTAAGTATCGCTTTGGAAAATGGATTACCGATAAAAAGAAAAATCTTTGATAAAATTATTTCTGAAATCAAGAAAGTTATTAAAAGGGGTTATGTAAAATGGAACGAGAATTATCCTCCCGATTATGATGACACAATTATTGCAAGAAAGATTTTTTCTCTTCTATTGCAACCAGTAAAAAACAAAATAAAATTATCATTTAGTGATAATGGAGGGGTTTTTACTTATGTTGGAGGATTAAAATCTAAAACAAATAATAATGTAGATATCTTAATAAACTTGATAATTTTGGATTACTTGATTAAAACTGGAGAAGATAATCAATCTAAGGAACAGCTAATCAGCTTTCTCAAAAAAGATAAGTCTTCTTTTAAGAAGAGTATTGAAAAACTTTCTAAATATTATTTGTCAGAAGGATACCTTATTTATGTTTTAAGTAATGTTAGTGATGTTTTGGACATTGATATAGGAAATCTTATTAATCATAAAATTAAAAAAATAAATAATAAAACAGAGATTGGCTTTCTAATCTTAGCTTCATCAAAACCAACTAAACTCTTGACAGAAAAATACAAAAAAGCAGAGAATGGGTTAATTGAAATGTTTCAGCACTCGAGACTTAAATTAAAATTTTCTTGCAAATTTTTGGATGATGTTGTGAGGGAATGTGCTGAAATTAAGATTAAAAAAACTCTCTTTGATAAAGATGTAGCAAACATATATAATAAAATTAGAAAACAATTATATGATTATAAAAAAGTGCTAAAAGTCTCATATCTTTATTAAAAAAATATGATTTAGAAAAAGAGAAACTTGTTGAATTGGGGGTTGGTACAGCCAACCTTAGTATTTTTTTATTAAAAGAAGGTTATCAAATTTTGGGGGTTGATATTTCAAAAGACATGTTAAACATTGCTAAAAGTAAAACAAAAAATTATAATGTAGATTATGTAGTTCAAGACATAAAAAATCTAAATATAAAACCCTCCAAAATTATGTATTCTCATAATTTTATTGATTTCTCTAATGAAGGTGTAGAAATTTGGGAAGATAACTTTAAAGATGCTTTAAAAATTCTCAAATCAATCTCAGATAATCTTCAAGAAGATGGCTTTTTATTTATTCACAAAAAAGAATCTAAAAAACAAGGAGAAAATTATAAATTGTATCATAAAAGTATTTTGAAAAATAATAAAATAGTAAATATTTATTTTTACAAAGACAGCGAAGTAATAATGCGAAAAAAATATGAAAAAGTGTATATTCCATATCTTAAATTTAAAGAAATTTTTGAAAATTTGGGTTTTGAAATTTTTGATGAAAGTGAATCGTGGATTGTGCTAAAAAAGACAATCTCTCCAAATTAAGTGCGGGTCATTGGGAGTATTGAAGTGCCATCTTTAACTATCTTTTATTTTTCTAAGTTTAATGCCTTCGAGCAATTAAACATAACCCGAACATATATCATCAATATTCTGCATACAAATTTAGTTCACTTTGTCCACATCAAAAGTTCAAAAATTAATCCCACCAAATTTTTCACATAAAAAATATTAAACAAAAAAATCTGTCGGCAATTTGGAAGCTAAAGCATTGAGCAACTTACTGCAGATTAATTTTTAGCTTCTTGTCAATATATTTCAAAATAAACCTTCATTCTTTTAATCTTTTCCCTTAACATAACAATCTTTATAACTTCCCTTCTTTTCTATAAAATATGTCTCAAAAAGATACTTCATCAACAAAAGAAAAAATTCTAACAATTTTAAAGCGAAGAGGACCAAGCTTACCTGTACACATTGCAAAAGAAATGGAAATAAGCATGCTTTTTGCATCTGCATTTTTATCTGAACTTTTGTCTGATAAAAAAATAAAAATAAGTTTTATGAGGGTGGGAAATTCGCCAATTTATTTTATTTCTGGTCAAGAAATATCTTTAAGAAAATTTTCACAGCATCTAAATCGAAAAGAAAAAGAAGCATATTCCATATTAGAAAATAAAAAATTCCTTAAAGATACTGAACAAGACCCAGCAATAAGAGTTGCATTAAGATCAATAAAAGATTTTGCAATTCCTTTTAAAAAACAAGAAGAAATATATTGGAAATTTTTTACAGAACCAGAAGATAATTTAAAAATGCCAGAACCAAAAACTCAAAGACCTATTGAAAAAATAAAATCAAAAAATTTAGGTATTTTTGAAAAAAGCGCTGAAAAAAAACTGAAAACAACAAAAAAGAAAACAATTTCAAAAAAAACAAATGAAAAATTTTTTGAAAAAGTGAAAAACTTTTTATCTTCAAAGTCTATTGAAATTACAGACATAATAAATTTTAATAAAAGCGAACTTATTCTAAAAGTTCTTATAAGAAATAAACCAGAAGTATTAATTGCATATAACAAAAAAAGAATAACTGAAACAGATATTGTAAAAGCACATTTAAAAGCTTCAGAACTAAACTTAAATTATATGGTTCTTGGATTGGCAGAACTTTCTAAAAAACTAAAAACATTTATTGGAGCGATTCAGAACCTATCTGCAATCGAAAAAATAGAATAAAAATCTTTAAAAACTCTAAATCAAATTCTTTAATATGAAATTAAATAAAAAACTCGCGACTTTTGTCAAGGTGCAGAAAGAAAGTCGCCCTTCTGCAACTCGAGGAAAGAGTGAGGTTATTGGACAGCGACAAAAATCTCAAATGAATAGCGACTTTCCAATGGCCGAAAAGAAAAAAACAGGGGGTTGTCTCGCATGGGAAAAACAAAATCAAAATCAATAAGAAAATCTGCTCATACACTTATTAAAGAAGGTATTGAATTTGAACAAAACTTTGAAAGAAACAAAAAAATATTGGGAAACACAATGCCAAGTAAAAAATTAAGAAACAAAATGGCAGGTTTTTTAGTTCAAGCAAAAAAGCAAGAAAAAAAGAAACAAGAAATGTTAAAAAATAAATAAAAAGAAAAAATTATTTATTACTTCTCCTTTTTCTTAAGAATTTTTTTATTTCTTCTAAATTTTTTCTTATCTTTTTAAGTTCATTCTTTTTTCCTTTGTTTATTATTAAAGTAATTATATTAAAAATAAGATAAAGAAAAATCAAACCCCCAATTGCTTGAATAAAAGTAGTCAAGGAAGAAATTTTAGAAATTAAATTCTCAGCAACAACATCTGTTAAATTTTCCATCTCCTAACAAAAAGAAAAAGTAGTTTTTAAAATTTACTCAACAGCAAAAACTTTTAAACAATCTATTTTTAGTAGTTTAGTCTCTGTAGCTCAGTGCCAGAGCGCCGCTCTCATGAAATCAAGGTCTCTTCTTGATTTCCTAGGAAATCTTTGATTTGCGAAAGGCGGAGGTCGGGAGTTAAATTCTCCTCAGAGACATTCCTTTTTATAAAAAAGGTCAAGAACTTTTCCATCACCATCTTTTCTAGGAAGAATGTGGAAATGAAAATGATTTACAACTTGACCTGCACTTTTAAAATTATTATTAATGATATTAAAACCATCTGCATTAAAATCTTTTATTAATTTTAAAGAGGTTTTCTTAATACAATCTAACAATTCAATCCCTAAACTTGAAGGCAAATCCAAACATGTTTTAAAATGTTTTTTAGGAATAATCAAACTATGACCTTTAACTTTTGGATTTACATCAAGAACTGAAAAAAAATTATCATTTTCATAAATTTTTTCACAAGAAATTTCCCCTTTTACAAATTTACAAAATATACAACTCTTCTCCATTTACAACCTATGAAAAACTAATTTAAAACTCTTTCTGCAAAAATTAAAAACAAAACTACACAATATCTTAAAAATAAAAAATAAAAAAATAATTACAAAATTATTTCTTTTTTTTCTTTTTTTTCTTTTTTACAGGTTGCTTTTTTTTCACAACTTTTTTCTTTGGCATTTAACTCACCTCAATTTTAATTACTTTTTTAAAGTAAACAATGTTTAAAAACTCTTCGGTGAAAAAATTTTCAAAAAAAAGAATTCTCTTGTTTTATCGTCGATAAAAAATAAAACTATTTTATAATTTTTCCTGCTTTCTCAAATTCTATTTTTTTGCTAATTAATTTTTCTAAAATATTTTTTAAATTAGAAATTTTTACTCTAATTTGTTTTGCTGTATCCCTGTCTCTTATTGTCGCCTCTTTTCTTTTCAAACTTTCTTCATCAATTGTAATGCAAAACAAAGTCCCAACCTCATCGTTTCTTGCATAACGTCTTCCAATACTTCCTGATTTATCATAAACAACATTCCATCTCTGTTTTAAATCTTCAACAATTTCTTTTGCGATTTTTTCAAATTCTTTTTTCTTAACAATAGGGAAAACAGCTGCTTTAATTGGAGCAAGTTGAGAATCTAAAGATAAAACAATATTTTCTTTATCTTTATCTTTATAAAAAGCATCAAATAAAAAAACCAAAAGTGCACGTTCAACTCCTAAGCTTGGTTCACAAATAACATGTGGCAAAAATTTTTCTTTTAATTCTTCATCAAAAACTTTCAAATTTTTTTTAGAAAATTTTTCATGCTGACTTAAATCATAATCAGAACGGTCCGCGATTCCTTGCAATTCTTTCCAACCAAAAGGAAATTTATATTCTAAATCCCAGCAATCAGAAGAATAATGTGCAAGCTCATCTTTTTTATGTTGACGAATTCTAAAGTTATTTAAATTTGCACCTAATTTCTTGAACCACAAAAATTCTGTTGCAAGCCAATATGCATGCCAATCTTTTTTTATAATTCCTTTTTCCAAAGCTTGCTTAATTTTCATTTTCTCAGCGTTCTTATTTTCTTCTTGATTTTCTGAAGAATAAACCAAAACCTCAATATTTGGAATCTTGTAGGTACATTTTTGGTCTTTCTTAATAAAATATTCAATTTCCATTTGTTCAAATTCTCTGCATCTAAATAAAAAATCACGAGGGGAAATTTCATTTCTAAATGCTTTCCCAATTTGTGCAATTCCAAACGGAAATTTCATCCGAGCATTTTCATAAACATATTTAAAATTAGAAAAAATTAGCTGTGCTGTTTCAGGACGCAAATAAGATTTTCCTGTTATCCCAACATTTGTTTCGAACATTAATTTGAACTCTTTTGCACTTGATTCATCATATCCCCCCCCACAAGGGCACTTAATTTTCCCTAGTTCATTTTTATCAATCTTATTTGGTTTTTTACATTTTTTACAAACAACCAAAACATCACTAAAATTATCAACATGACCCGAGGCTTTCCAAACTTGCGGGTGAGTTATAATGCTTCCATCAATACCCACCAGATCTTCTCTTTGCTTAACATGAAAATCCCACCATGATTTTTTCAAGTTGTTTTTTAATTCAACACCCAATGGTCCGAAATCCCAAAACCCTGAAAACCCCCCATAAATTTCTCCTGATGGATAAACAAAACCTTTTCTTTTGCAAAAAACAGCAAGTTCTTCAACAGAAAGATTTTCCTTAATTAATTTTCTAGGACAAGAAACTTTTTCGCTTTTTTCAGATTTTGAACTTTCCATTTGTTTTATAATTTGTTTTGCTTTTATTTCAGCTTGTTTTTTATCTTTACCTAAATAACCTAAATTTTTACTAATAACTTTTCCTCCCTTTCTTATACTTTTCCGAAGATAATAATAATCATTGCCATGAACTTTTTGCTTTACAATATAAGCCATAAATTACTAACTACAATTTAATATTTAAATGTTTGGTGTGACTACATGTTAGATTTCATTTCACAAACTCCAAAATTTCAGGAATCTTTTCAACTTCTCCAAAATGTCCTTTATGTTCTTTAATTATTATTTTGGAATTTAAATTAGTTTTAAATTTCTCAACTTCATTCAAATGAACATAAGGATCATCTTCTGAAAAAATAGATAAAAAATTATTACAATGGTCTAAAATTCTTTCAAACTTAATTTCGCTGTTTATCCAAGGATGTGCAATTTCCATTTCTTTTGGTTCAAGATTAATTAAATCAAGCCAACCAGCAACAAAAACACAGCCAGAAATTTTTTTGTGCTTGTGTAATTTTTCTAAAAACCTCATTATTGTTTGACAACCAATACTATGACCAATAAAATAAGTATGCTCGTCAATTTCATTAAGATTAATTTTTTCTTCTAAATAACCAACCCATTTTTCAATTTTTGGCTCATCTGTATCAGGCATGTCAAAAGCAAAAACTTCAAAACCTTTTTTTAGTAGTTCCTGCTTTAACCAATCAAACCAGCCTCCTTCTGAACTTCCTCCCCATCCATGAATTAAATATACTTTCTTTTTCATTTTTTATTCACACCATTCTGTATCATCACTATAATTAGCTTTAGTAACAAATAGCAATAATCCCTTCCCATTACTTTTTACCTCGTGGGATTCATTTGAATCTACAATAAAAAGAACTCCTGGTCGTAAATTTATAATTTTTTTCTTTGATTTTATAGAACCAGAACCAGCAACTACATATTCTGATTCTGTTTGACCTTTATGAAAATGTGGTTTCACAAGAGTATTTGGGGGTATACGTACGAACTGAACTTTACAATCTTTATTAGGTTTATTCTTCACTATCATAAATACTTTTCTAAAATATCCATTACCAGTATTTTCCCATTTAAATTCTGAGGGTTTTATCTTTTTCATTTTAAAAAAGCGGAGACCGGGATTCGAACCCGGGAAAATTCGGGCTGCAACCGAATGCAGTAACCACTGTGCCACCTCCGCATTTGCCATTTAAGACATGCCCTGGACAGGATTTGAACCTGCGACCTACTGCTTTCCTCTTTTCCCAAAAAAGGGAATGAAAGAAGAACTTCCACTTCTTACTTAGAAGGCAGTCGCTCTATCCAAGCTGAGCTACCAGGGCTTTAAAATAACAAGAAATAATTCTATTTAAAATGTTTCTCTAACTAAAAATTATCTTTTTCCTACAAAAAAAAGGTTTTTAAAAAACTCAAGAGGATTCCCAATATAAACAGAATTATTATTTTTATTTTTTACATCAAAATATCTGTTCACAAAACACATACAACAGGACACATTTCCCCACTCAAACGAGGCGTATAAATTATAGATTCTACGAAATTTTCTTTTGAATCTTTCAAAATTTCTTTCATACAAAAATCTCCAAAAATCACTTTTTATATATTTTTAACTTACTTCAAAACAATCTAAATCCTTGGCTAACACAGAATTCTTAAAAACTTTTTTAGATTCTTGCAAAATTTTCTTAAGATTTTTATCATATCTTTGACTAATATGCGTTAAAATCAATTTTTTAGATTTTGACTTTTTCGCAATTTCAGCAGCTTGAACAGAAGTTAAATGCAAATGCTTTTTTGCTTGTTCTTCTAATTCCGACCCATAACTTGATTCACAAATCAACAAATCAGAATCCTTAACAAAAGGCACTATTTTTTTATTCAATCTCGTATCAAAAACAAAACTAATCTTCTTTCCTTTTTCCAAATAAGTTAAATCTTTTGGGAGATATTTTTTTCCATTGTAAGAAATATTTTTTCCTTGCTTTAATTTTTGAATCAGGGGGCCAGAAGGTAATTTTGTTTTTTTCAATTTTTCTTTATCAATTCTAATCTTATCTTTCTTAACAAAACAATAAGCATTGCAAGGAATTCCATGTTCCATTGATTTCGCTTCTAAAAAAAATTCATCTGCCTCAAAAAACTTTCCAGAAATTTCTTTAACTTCAATTTCATATTTTCTCTCAAAATTAAAAACTTTCAAAAGTTCCCTAACAAAAATTTTTGTTCTTTTTGGACCATAAATAACTAATTTTTTATTATAACCACTTAAAGCAAGAGTTGATAAAAATCCAGGCAATCCAAAGACATGGTCCCCATGCCAATGAGTGATCAAAATTTTATCAATTTTACAAGGATTAAGTTTTGCTTTTCTAAATTGCCTTTGAGTTCCTTCTCCACAATCAATCAAAATGTTTTCTCCTTTATAATTCAAATGCACAGAGGTATGATTTTTTTGTGCACTTGGGATTTGATCTGAAGTTCCTAAAAAAGTTATTTTAATTGTCATGAAATTCTAAAGAAAAAGTAATTTATATAATCTCCTCAAAGCCACAGCTATGAATTAGCATTAAGAATTCAACCGAGCGAAACTTAATGGCAAAAACGCTATTCTTTTTTCAATGTAGTAGAGGCAGGAGAAATAAAAATTATCGTGTCTCCCCTCAAAAAAGTTAGCCCGATATTTCTTTTAACTTCATTGTCCTTCATTTCTTTCGTGTTATCCAACACCAAATTAATGTGGATATCAAAAGCTAAAAGAGTTCCAACAATCTGTTTGTCTCCTTTCAAATGAACCAAAACTTCTTTTCCCTTAGAATTGTTTAACAAGTCTAAAGGCCTCTCAACTCCGTTAACCATATTTAGCCAACCCCAGAATTGTTTTTAAATCTTTCTTTCAAAATTTCAAAACGAAGAATTTTTAAACGAAATTTCAATTGTTTATT
>CAZTPM010000017.1:8997-10126 GCA_964615065.1 Candidatus Woesearchaeota archaeon | reverse complement strand
CAGGCCCTAAAACCCTTCCAAAAGTTGTAGCAACTTTTGGCATTAAACTTGCTTGAGCAATAAAAAAGTCAAAATTTTTAATTAAATTTTTTAATGCTTTTTTTTCAGAATATTTTTTAAATTTATCAGCAGTAATTGTTTCAATCTTTTTATTTTTGGTTTCTAAAAATCCCGCGATTTTTTTATCTTTGATTTTGTGCGGAACATTGACAACAAAATTCACAGAACCTCGTTTAACATCAAATTTTTGTAGATTTATAATTAAGTCCACTGTTTGATTAAATTTCCTTGCTTTTTCTTTCCTTAATTCAACCAATGCTGTTTTCAATTGTTCTTTTAATTCCATGAATTTACCTCCCATATTATGCGCCAGCACCATAGAATTTATGTACCAACGATATGGTTCAATCGGTAATTTTTCAAGATAATCTTAATTTATAAGTGTTTTGTTTCACAATAATTTTTATAAAGTCAATGAGTTTAATTTTTGTATGATTCAAATAAATAAATGTGCGATTTTTAGTAGAAGCAATTTAAGAAATCGCTTACCTGAACAAAAAAGGAAAATCAGCTTCAAATTTAAAGGGGTCTCCTGTGGGAAAAAAACCGCGAGGTTATTTTAAAATGGAACTAATCGCTTTGCTTTCATCTGGAAAAGAGACTTGGGCACAAGTTGCAGGACTTATGACTCATGCAGAATGGGAAAAAATAATTTTAATTGGGGATGATTTTGCAAAACAATTCACACATGAAAAAAAATTTGAATTTATTAAAATAGATTTAAGCAAAAAACTCAAAGATTTAAGAGATGAATTGGTAAAAAAACTTAAAGGAAAATTCTCAGGGACAGAAGTCGCACTTTCAATTGCATCAGGGGATGGAAAAGAACACATGGCACTTATTTCTGCTTTAATCAATTTGCCTGTTGGAATTCGCTTTGCTGCTTTAACAAAGGAAGGTGTTATTGATTTGTAAGAAAGATGTTCAATCGACCTGTGTTGATAGGAAACCAAAAATTAGTTCGCAACAAGTTGCTCAAATTAATATAACTTCAAAATCGCCTTTGGCAGATTTTTTTGTTGTTAAAATTATTGATATGTAAAATCCAAACAATTTTAATTATTCTCTT
>CAZTPM010000017.1:0-8987 GCA_964615065.1 Candidatus Woesearchaeota archaeon | reverse complement strand
CTCTTTAAAATTTTGGCTTGACGAAGTTTGGCAAATTTATAAGAAACACATTTATAATTTTAGAAAATCTTACCTTAAAAAACCCTAACCACCCAAAAAACCATTAACAATAAAAGCAAAAACAAAAAGAATTTAGTTACAAACCTAAAAGTCTTTTCAGCTTTTTTCTTGTTTTTTGTAATCCCAAGAATAGTCAAATAAAAGAACCTTCCCCCATCAAAAATTCCAACAGGTAACATATTAACAAAAGCAACACTTATACTAATCAAAATTAACCACCACAACAAATTAAATATAAATTCACTTGCTTCTTGCCATTTAGATTCATAATAAATACTATCTTGCTTAAATGAACCCAAAGCAGAAATAATTTTTCCCATCACCCCTGAACTTTCATATTTTTCATAGCCAATTCCTAAATAAGGCAAATCTTTATTCTTAGGATTCGCACCTAAGACTAAATTATATTCTAAAATTTCATCTTGGTATTTTGTTTTCAAATTAATTGTATCTCCAGGAGAATTTTTTGTTAATTCTTCTCCAAATTGTTCCCAACTTACAATCTTAATACCTTCAATTTCAATTATTGCACCTTTTAATCCAGAATTTATTGCAGAACAATTTTTATACAGCAAAAGCAAGTTTTCATCTTCAAGAATCCCACGAATTCCAACATAGTTTTCTTTTTCTGTTTTAATTTGGTTTATACTTTTATTATTTAAAAGCTTGGCAAGATTTTCATAAGTACCTTCGTCAAAGGAAACATTGTTTACAGAAAGAATAGTGGAAAGCCCAACAACATCATATGCATATGAATTAAATTCAATTCCTGAAGGAACAAAAGCTACTGAAAAGAAAAACCACATTATTATAAAGAAGAAAATCGCAACCAAAACATTTGCAAAAGTTCCTGCAGCCAAAATCGCCATTTGTGAAAACTTACTTTTTTTTGGCATTACTTTTTCATTAAGTTCAACAAATGCCAAAGGAAAAATGGGAAAGAAAAATGGAATAAAACCAAACCCTGTTTTTTTGATTTTTACTTTATTGTATGCTGCAAAAATTCCATGTGCAAATTCATGTGAAATTGCAACAATAGCCAAAATCACAATCCAATATGTGAAATAAAAAGGAGGCAAAAAATCTAATTTAAATATTTGGGGCAAATAAGGAATCAAAGGCATTATCGGTGGAACTTTTATTGCTCGAACAACATTTGGATAAAAACAATACAAATAAACAACCTTCCCAACGAGATAAATTCCTCCTGCCATCAAAATATATCCAAGACCAATTGAAACATAGCTTAAGAATTTCAAAGTTTTCTGATATTTTTCACCAACTTTTTTTATTAATTTAATTCCCCATTTAGCACGATACAAAAAAAGCAAACCTTCTTTTTTCACATTCTTTTTATTGAAATAAAGAAATAAACTTACAAATAAAACAAAAAATATCAAAAAGAAAATATCAAACAAAAAAAAATTCATTTTATTTTTTCTTCAAAGGTCTAAATGCTTTTTTAGCACACTTTCTACATTTCACCTTTCCTTTTAAAATTTTTTGAGGATCTGCTCTAATTTTTGATTGACAATTCTTGCAAACAAAAACATTCTTAAACATTCGATTTTGTGCTTCAGGTATTTTTGCCATATTAAATATAGAAAAAAAGAGTTTTTAAGGTTTTTCTGTTTTGTTTGAAATTTTTTTTAAACCGCCATCTTTTTTTGCCGATAAAAAGAAATATTAATTGGAATTATTGAAGGATTCCCTTCTTCATATTTTTTAACAAGGTCTTGAACAAGAAATTTAAATAAAGAATTTTTATTTGTAACATAAATATGTCTTTCGTGAATTTTTAATTTAGAATCTTTTTAATTATAAGGTTTCATTACTGGCATATTTTCTAATTTTTTTAAATTAGAAGAAATATTTTCTAAATGACATCTTGTTTTAGGATTTATACCCCAAAAACAAAGAAATCATTTTTAAATTTTATTATCATAAGAAGATATTTACATTACAACTTTCTTTTCACAATCAATTTGCCTTCAATATCCCAATATTCAACATTTGAGTTTTCTGAAAGTTCCATTTTAATTTCTTCATCACATGGGACATCTAATGTTTCAAAACTTTCTAAATCCATTATACTTATTTTATCTGTAATTGAAAGAATTTGCCCTTTTTTCTTGTTAACCACAGGGATTTCTAATTTGTCATGCCCTGGGATTACAAAAACTTTTTTTTGTTTGTTAATTATTCCAACAGCTTCAATTCTACACTTTGCATGCCCATGTTTACCTGTTTTACTAATATCAATTTTCTTGATAGTGAAAGGTTCACCTTCCAAAAGAATATTTGTGCCTGTTTTTGCCTCTGTTGCGTTTATAATTTTTAAAACCATAAAAGAACTAAAAAATATAATTTTATAAACCTTTTCTTCAATTTTATTCCATGAAATTACAAAAAAAAGATTTTATTGAAATTAAATTTACAGCAAAAATAAAAGATGGGGAAATTTTTGATTCAAATATTCAAAAAGATATTGAAAAAATAAATCCAGAAATTAAAGCAAAATCTTTTGTTTTTTGTTTGGGTGAAGAAATGTTTTTGAAAAGTGTTGAAGATTTTTTGATTGGAAAAGAAATCGGGAAATATAAAATAGAACTTTCTCCTGAAAATGCTTTTGGGAAAAGAAACCCCGCTCTTATTCAAAAAATTCCAAAAAAAGTTTTTATTGAACATAAACTTAATCCAATTCCAGGGGTTATTTTTAATTTTGATGGAAGAGTTGCAAAGGTATTAACTTCTTCTGGAGGGAGAGTTATTGTAGATTTTAATAATCCAATTGCAGGAAAAGAAGTAATTTATGAATTAGAAGTTGTAAAGAAAATAGAAGACATAAAAGAAAAAATAAAATCTCTAAATGAATTCTTATTCAAAAAAGATTTTGAGTTTGAAATAAAAGATAAAAAGCTTTTAATGTCTGTTGAAAAACCCTATACTAAGTTTGTAGAAATGTTCAAAGATAAATTCAAGAATATTTTGGGTTTGGAATTAGAAGTTAAAAAAATTGGTGAGAAAGTAGAGGAGAAACTTAGCGAGGAAGTAGAGAAAGAAGTTGAAGAAAAAAATAATTAAACTTCTAATGGAAAAGTTAAGGTATTTTTATACTTTTTATAACAAGAATAACAAGTGGGCTTTATTAATGATGATTGATTTAGCTTACCACAAATATGACAATACTTTTCTAAATATTTTTTATCTTTATGTTTTTTCCATTCATTATAACAATTTTTACAATAAGGAACTTTTGGATTTAGTTTTATTTCTTTTTTACATCTAATGCAAAAACCTTTTTCATTCTTTGTTTTTTGTATTTTACTGGTTTTTCGTGCAGTCTTTATATCCCCTCCAGTATGATTTACATTAAATTTGAATTTTTCACTTGTGCTATCAATATAATCAATTTCTTCGTATGCTTTATCATAGAGTAATTTATCATTTGGTTCATCTAAATTAATAAGCACTCCCATCTCTTTGTTATTAGCCATAGAAAATTCGTAGAGATTCATAGAAGTAATTATCATTTGCTTGTTATTAACATAACATTTTGCATGGAGATCTTCATTGAATTTTAAAATTACAAATTGTAAACTTTCAAGGAATTTCATTTCGTCAGGCTTTAATTCTTGTTTGCCAAATATTATCGTTGTAATTTTATCTTTACTATTTCTATAGGTTAATAATTCCTTAAAATCCTTAGATAATTTGAGATAAGGAGAAATAAGAACAAGTTTTTCTCCTGCATTCTTTATTAAATCCTCAATTGCGGCCACTGTTTTTCTAGTATTCAAAAATTTTGCCATAAAAAATAAACTCCTGTAAAGTATTTAAAGATTGTTATAAATTTTAATTTCTTTTATCTATTATTAATTTTGTTGTTACAAAAAGAACCAATTAAAAATAAACTTCCTATTTTCTTCTTTATATTTATAATTTACCTTATTCCTTCTCATATAAAAATTTAACCTATAATTTAAAGCATTCAAAACATCACAATAATTCTTATAAACTCTGGTAAATATTTTTTATTATGGAAGATGTCTATTCAAACAGGGATAATTCTTTTTCAAGTTTATCCCCTGAAGCAAAAGCAATTGACCAAGAACTTGCAGAACTTTTGAAAAAGCAATCTGCTAAAATTAAGGTGATTGGTGTCGGAGGAGGAGGCGGAAATTCTTTAAGCCGAATGAGGGAAATCGGAATTAAAGGAGGAGAATTAATAGCAATCAACACAGATGCTCAGGATTTATTGTATGCAAATGCAGACCATAAAATTTTAATTGGAAGAGAATTAACACAGGGCTTGGGTGCAGGAAGCAATCCAAAAGTAGGCCAAGAAGCTGCACATGAATCTGAATCAGAAATCAAAAAGAAAATTTCAGGTTCTGATATGATCTTTATAACATGTGGATTAGGTGGTGGAACAGGAACTGGAGCAGCACCTGTTATAGCAAATTTAGCAAAAAAACAAGGGGCTTTAACAATTGGAGTTGTAACTTTGCCTTTTACAATTGAAGGTAGGAAAAGACTTGAAAATGCAATGGATGGGTTAGAAAGAATGGAACAAGCAGTAGATACCTTGATTGTTATCCCAAACGACAAACTTCTTGAACTTGCACCTGAATTGCCTTTACATACTGCTTTCAAAATCGCAGACGAAATTTTAACAAACGCTGTAAAAGGAACAACAGAACTTGTAACAACTTCTGGTTTAGTTAACTTAGATTTTGCAGATATAAAAACAGTAATGTCAAACGGAGGGGTTTCTTTAATTGGAATGGGCGAGTCAGACACAGGCCAAAGAGCATTAGAATCTGTTGATAAAGCAATTCAAAACCCTCTTTTAGATGTGGATATTTCAAATGCCACAGGGGCGCTGGTTAATATTATTGGAGGTCCAGATATGAGTTTAGAAGAATGCAAAACAATCATTGAAGCTGTTGGGAACAAATTAAGCCCAGATGCAAAACTTATTTGGGGGGCACAGATTTCCGAAGACATGGAAAAGTCGATCCGTGTTCTTTTAATTGTAACAGGTGTGAAGAGTTCACAAATTCTTGGGCATGAAGGTTCAATTGAAAGCATAAAACACAAAGAAATTGAAGAAGAACTTGGAATTGAGTTTTTTGAATGATTTGTAATTCTAAAAAGGCAACATACGAAGAGTTTAAATAGTATTTATTTCTAAAAATTACATGGTAAAATTGGTTAAAGATGTAAAAAAAGGAAGAATAAAATCTGCTTATGTATTTGCATATTTTGATATAGCAAAATTTAAATTAGAAGCAAATAATTATAAAATTATCTCTGTAGAGCAAAATGCAGAATTAAGAATACAAGAAGGAAAAGATGCTTCTGTTTCAACAAAGGGAAATCGGACGAGGGAGGGATTTATTTGGGTTCCAAAAGAAGATTCTCTTTATTTCACTTTTAATTCTTTGATTATGGATTCTCCTTCAGAAGCAACAAGAGAAAATAGAAAGGGAAGACAGTTTTATATAAAGGATAAGCAAAAGGCAAAAGCATTATTAAAATCAGTTAAAATAAATTACAACAAAGAATCTGTTCCAGTAAAAGAACTTCATAATGATGAAGTTACTGCACAGATTTTTGGTAAATCTGCACAAAAATACGGAGAATTTTTAAAAGATGCTGGGATAAATGAAGTTCCTTTTTGGTTTTTTGATAAAGATTATGTTAAGAGTCAAGATGGCCCTTTTGTAACTCAGTTGTGGTTTGATTATTTGAGTAGTAGGTCTGGTCTTGGTGGTAGCTGGTGCTTGAGTTCTAGTAATGGGGTTCGGGGGGTGTTAGAAAATGCCATAGGCATTGAGTCAAAAAATTTGCATTATACAAGAAAAGATTTAAGAGATGTAGAAAGAGAATACAATAAATTATTAAAAATTTTACAACCTAATCAGATTGGAAAAATCGGCGGATTAATTGAAAAATTAAAACAATAAAATTAAAAAATTTCTTCTCAATAATTTTAAAAACCCCATCATCTTTTCTGTTTCATGAAAATATTAACTTCAACAAAAGCATTTTATAAAAAATGCAAAAGAGTTTGGCTTGTTTTAAAGAAACCAACAAAACAAGAGTTCGAGCAAATCGCAAAAGTTTCTGCAATAGGAATAGCAATCCTCGGGGCTTTTGGTTTTTTAGTTTCAATAATTATGAAAGTATTTGTTAGGTGAATGTCTCTTTCATTATATCCCAAATTTTTATAAAGTAGGATTTTTTATAATTAATAATGAAATTAGAAAACATTCTCAAAAAAGGAAAAAATTATATAAGGAAATCTCTAATTACAGGAATTGTTTCTTCTTTATTGTTTTTTCCTTATTGTAATAGGGTCCCTACAAGTCCAGAACAAAAAGAAAATAATCCCCCTATAATTACTTCTAATCCTATTACAGAAGTTTGTGAAAACCAAAATTATAGTTACCAGATTAAAGCAAAAGATTCTGATGGTGATCAATTAACTTATTCTTTAACTGAAAAACCAAACTGGATTTTAATTTCAAATGCAGGTTTAATAAAAGGAAAAGCCCCAGAAGTTTCTCAAAATCAAAACTATTCTGTTAAAATAAATGTTTCTGATGGAAAAGATTTTGATTCTCAAAATTATTTTTTAACTGTTAAAGATGTTCCTGACGAAAATCAAGAAAATAATACATATGTATTATCTGGGCAAACTCTTGGGCAGTTGTCTTATGCCGGAGAAAATAATTTGGTGTTTTCATCTCCGGTAAAGTTTTCTTTAGGAAATATAATTGTTGCCGGAATTAGTGAAAATACTCCTTCTGGATTTCTTAGAGAAGTAACCAGCATATCTTCAGATAAAAAAACGATTTATACAAAACAAGCCAGTCTTGAACAAGCACTCAAAGAGGGTACTTTTGCGTGCCAAAGAACACTCTTACCAACAGATGCTAAACCATTTACAGGTAAAAAAGGGATTTCTAAATCAACAGATTTAACAGGTTTTGATTTTAATATAAACATGGAGAATGTAGTTCTTTATGATAGTGATAGCAATTTAAATACCACAAGCGATCAAATAGTTGCAAATGGAAATCTTTCATTTAATTCCGGTTTTGTTCTTGATTTTGAGATTAAGAATTATAATCTAGAAAAATTACTTTTTAAAAATATAACAAATGAAAAATCCGATTTTAATATAGGACTTAGTACTTTTGTTTATTCCGGGGGTCGAACGAATCAGGAGATAAAAATTGGTGAATATAATTTTCATCCTTTTTTAGCAGGCTATATCCCTACAGTTCCCCCTTTTCCAATTATAATCACCCCTAAACTTGAAATAATAGTTGGTTTATTGGGGGGCCCCTTAGAAGTTAGTGTTACACAAGAAGCAACTTTCTCTTTAGGATTATTTTATGAAAATGGGTACTGGCAACCTATAATGGAGTTTTCAAACAATTTTGATTTTTTTCTTCCAACCATAAAAAAGTTAAATGTTGACGCATATGTCGGTCAAAAATTAAAATTTCCTTTATATGATGTAGTAGGGCCATTCGCAGGAATATACAATTCATTAAAATTTAAAACTGATGATGAAACTTGGAAACTTTACGGAGGTTTAGACTGTTTTTTAGGGGTAGAGATGAAAATATTTGGCAACCAGATTGCAAGCTATACTAAAAAAGTAATTGATTACGAGAAGGTTTTGGCAGAAGGGGAATTCGGTTCAACACCTCAAGGAAAGATTGCTTTTGTTTCAGATAGAACAGGAAATTATGAAATATATGTTATGTATGCAGATGGCACAAATCAAAAAAATATTACAGATAATCCAGCAAATGATTATAGCCCTTCATGGTCACCGAATGGACAGCAAATAGCTTTTGTTTCTGACAGAGATGGAAACCCAGAGATTTATACAATGAGTGTGGGAGGGGCTAATCTTCGTAGATTAACTTCTTCTTCAGATCCTGTTTCTAATAATGTAGACTCATATCCAGATTGGTCTCCTAATGGTTCTGAAATAGTTTTCTATTCTACAAGAAATGGGAGTGGTGAAATATATTTAATGAACACAAATGGATCAACACAAAGAAAATTAGACATCCCATTTGGAGCACATTGTTATCCTTCATGGTCTCCAGATGGAGACAAAATTACTTTTAATTCAACATTGTCAGGAGAAGGGCATCTTGATATTTATAAGATAAACAGAAACGAAACAGGACTAAAAAGATTAACTACTCGTTCTTCTGTAGACATGCAATCCTCTTGGTCACCTGATGGAAATAAAATCGCCTTTGTTTCTGACAGGGATGGAAATTATGAAATTTATAAAATGAATATTGATGGTTCTAATAAAGTAAGACTTACTGAAAATTCTGCAGATGATTTTTATCCTTCCTGGTCACCAGATGCTTCAAAAATAGTTTTTTATTCAGGTAGGACAGGAGATGCTGAAATATATGTTATGGATGCAGATGGTTCAAATCAAAAAAATGTGTCTAATAGTTCAGGTAGAGATTCTTATCCAGACTGGTCTCCAAAATAAAAACAGTAAATTTTATAAACGTTAATCTTTAAATATCTACATCTTCTTCTTAAAATATTAAGGAGTTAGATAAAGTAAACTAAACATCCTCGCGATTCCCTCTAGGTGCTGGGAAATAGCTTTTCAGCGTTGGAAGGAAGGTTAAGTGAAGGAAACCTTAGTGTCCTTGCAAATGATATTTATAATAAAAGTTACAACAAACAAAGAAGAAAGGGCAGTAGATATGATCTCTGGTAGAGTCATAAAAAAAGAATTAAATGTGTTCTCTGTTTCAAGACCGCATGGTTTACGAGGTTACGTTCTTCTCGAAGCTGAAGATAGAGAATCTGCAGAAGAAGCAGTATTCAACTTGCCCTATGTTAAGGGAATTATTGGAAAAACA
>CAZTPM010000016.1:0-10192 GCA_964615065.1 Candidatus Woesearchaeota archaeon | reverse complement strand
TTGTGTTGAATGCTTCGGTATTCTTCTCCTACACCTATATTCTTGGGGATTATTTAAATGAAGTCAAAGAAAAGTCAAATATTTTTATTGGTTTTATTGATTATTTTCTTTTTTGTAATTAATTATAAATTTTTTGATAACACTCTTGAAAATTTTTTTGAAGGTTCTGAAATGGTTTTTGTTGAACGCGTGATTGATGGCGACACAATTGTTGTAAATTCGTCTTCAATTCGTTTGCTTGGGATAAATTCGCCTGAGCGAGGGGAGAAATATTATGAAGAAGCAAAGAACTTTTTGGTAAAAGAAATTTTGAATAAAACTGTTGAGTTAAAATTTGGAAAAGATAGATATGACAAATATAATCGTTTGTTGGCTTATGTTTTTTTAGGTGAAAAAAATGTGAATCTTGGATTAGTTGAAAAAGGTTTTGCGAATTTTTATTTTCCTTCTGGAAAAGATGTTTATTATGGAGATTTTGAAAAAGCTTGGGAAAATTGTTTGAATTCAAATAAGAATTTATGTGAAAAATCTCAAGATGTTTGTGCAGAATGTATTGAGTTAAAAGAGTTTGATTTTGAAAACGAGGTTTTGGTTTTTTATAATTTGTGTTCTTTTGATTGTGATTTAACTGGTTGGGGAATTAAAGATCAAGGTAGGAAAAATTTTATTTTTTCAAGTTTTGTTTTGAAACCATTTTCAGAAGGTAAAGTTGTTGTTGGAAATGGAAGAGATAATTCTACAACTTTATTTTGGAAAGGGGAAGATTATGTTTTCACAAAAACAGGAGATAGTTTATTTTTGCGAGATGGTGAAGGAAGATTAGTTTTGTGGGGGGATTATTGAAAAGATGTATTTAATTGGTAGGTGTTAATAGGGAATAGAAAGTTAGTTCGCACTTTACACCCAAATTAATATATTTTTAAAGTTGCCTTTGGCAGATTTTTTGCTTAATATTGTTAATGTGAAAAACTTACAGGTTAGTTTTGATTGTGAATGCAATGAACCAAATTTATATTTAAGTAAGATATAGATTTGTAGGAAGCACTAATACCACAAAGCCCAAACTAACCCATATAAAAATCATTAAAAAAATAAATAAAATAAAAAATAAACTTATTTCTTCTTTTTTGAAGATTTCTTTTTTGCAACTTTTTTCACAACCTTCTTTTTCACAGATTTTTTCTTTGCTTTCTTTTTTGTTTTTCCGCCAAAAATTCCAGTCAAAGTTGCTTTATATCCAATAGGCATTTGCTCAACACAAAGTCTTCTTGCCCTATCACAAAGACTTGTTCCTGATTTTATTGCGTCTCTTCTGGTTTTATCTAATCTTTGTAATTCAAGATTTGTTTTTTTTACAGAAGATTGCCAGCCTTTTTGGGAAATCTTTCCAAAGAAGAAACGTCTGCTTTCTGCATTAAAAGAGTCAAGAAGTTTTTGTTTTTCTTCTTGTCGTGCCCGGATAAGTTCTCCTTCAGCTGTTAAATCTTTTATAAGTTTTGCAAAAAACTCTTCATTCATCCTTTTTATTTGAACCATTTTCACCTCCTTTTATTATTTAATTTTTAAATTTTATAAACTTTTACATTTTGGAAAACATCTAATTATTTAGATTTCTCACACCCCCTTTTTCTTTCCATGAATTTTTTCCCGCACCCCCTCGCTACGCTCGCCTTTAAGTTGTGGGAAACCATAAAATGATTTTTAAGCATGCTTACATTTCTTCTAATAATTCTATCCCAAGAAGATTCATTGAATTTCTTATGGTTTGCCTGAATGCTTCGACTAAAGCGAGCCGAAATGATTCACTTTTTGAATTAAGCACAGGGTATTTTTGATAGAACTCGTTGAACAATTGTGCAAGTTCATAAGAATAATTTGCAATTAAAGAAGGATTCATTTGTTGGTATGCCTTTAAGGTCACTTCAGAAAAAAGGGAAATTTTTTTCGCGAGTTCAAATTCTTTTTTTTCTAAATCATTTATTTCAAAACGTCCTGGCTGTTTTGATTTTTTAATTATTGAACTTGCTCTTGCATAACTGTATAAAATATATGGGCCTGTGTTTCCGTCGAAAGAAACAAATCTATTTAAATCAAAAACAATATCTTTTGTTCTATTATTTTTTAAATCTCCATAGAAAATTGCAGCAATAGCAATTTTTTCTGCTCGTTTTTGGTTTTCAACATTGCTTAATTTCGGAAATCTTTTTTTAATTTCTTTTGAAGCAAGTTTTTTCGTTTGTAATAAAATGTCTTTCATAGAAAAAGATTCTCCTTTTCTTGTTGAAATTTTTTTGTTTAATTTTCCGAGATAAAGTCCATGGTAAATATGGGTGCAATTTTTTGCCCATTTGTAATCCATTAATTCTAAGATTTTAAAAACTTGTTTAAAATGGAGTTTTTGTTCTTGCCCAACTTCATAAATCATTTTTGAAAATCCATATTTTTTGTGACGTTCAATTGCAGCTGCAATATCCCGAGTTGCATAAATGCTTGTGCCGTCGCTCTTTTGGATAATGCAAATTCCTAATCCATATTTTTCTAAGTCTACAATTAATGCCCCTTTGCTTTTTTTTAAGAGTTTTTTCTTTTCAAGTTTTTGAATAATTTTTTCTAATTTTTTGTTGTATTGGGATTCTCCTTCGTAAGCATCAAATTTAATTCCGAGTTGTTTGTAAATTTTTTCAAATTGTTCAATGCTTAGGTCTCTGAAGATTTTCCAAAGAAGAAGTATTTTTTTGTTACCTTGCTCCATTTTTTTGAAAGTTTCTTTGGAGGGCTCTTCATATTTTTTATATTTGTTTATGCGAACATAAAGTTTTAGTAAATATTTTATTGCGTCTTTTTTTAATTCTGATTCTTTTCCAAATTTCTGGTAACCATAGGCTATTTTTCCAAATTGAGTTCCCCAATCTCCAAGATAATTTATTCTTTTTGTTTTGAATTTTTGGAATTCACAAAGATTTGCAATCGAGTTTCCGATTATTGTTGATCGTAGGTGGCCAATACCAAAAGGTTTTGCAATATTTGGGGAAGAATATTCGACTACTATTTTTTTTCCTTTTCCAATTTTTCCTTTTCCAAAGTTTTCTTTTTTTGTTATTGCATCCCAAACAACTTGTCGTGCTAAATCTTTTCTGTTCACAAAAAAGTTTACATAAGGTCCAGAAGTTTGAATGTCCCCGAAGTTTACTTGAATTTCGTTTATTTGTTCTCGGATTTGAAGGGCAATTTGTCTTGGTTCTTGCTTTAGTTTTTCAGCCAGAAAAAAACATGGAAAAGCATAATCACCCATCTCTGTTGAAGGAGGGATTTCTAAGAAGTTTTTTATTTCTTGTTTTTTTAGTTTTATGTCAATTTTTTTCAAAGCTTTTTGAAGAACTTTAATTATTTCCTCTTTCATAAACTTTATAATGTAGTTTGGTTTTTATATGTTATGAAAAAATATGATTTAATAATAATTGGGGCAGGACCTGCTGGTTTGACAGCAGCTGTTTATGCTGCTCGATATAAGTTGGAAACTTTAGTTGTTGGCAAACTTCTTGGGGGGTTGGCGGGAGAAGCATATGAAATTTGTAATTTTCCTTCTTATGGAAAAATTCTCGGTTTTCAATTAATGAAAAAAATGATTGAGCAAGTAAAAGAACTTGGGGTTGAAATAAAATTTGAAGAAGTTTTAGATATTAATAATAAAAATGGTTTTGAAATTATTACAAACAAGGAAAAATATTCTGCAAAAAAAGTGATTTTGGCTTTGGGTTCTGAAAGAAGAAGATTGCAATTGGAAAACGAAAAAAAATTTATGGGAAAGGGGATTAGTTATTGTGCAACTTGTGATTCTGGTTTTTATAAGGACAAAATAGTCGGCATTGTTGGAGGAAGTGATTCAGCAATTACTGCAGCTTTGCTTTTAGCAAAATATGCAAAACAAGTTTATGTAATTTATAGAAAAAGCTGTTTTACAAAAGCAGAGCCTATTTTGGTTGAACAAGTTAAAAAAGAAAACAAGATTAAACCCTTATTTAATTCAATTATTACAAAACTAATTGGAAAAGAAAAACTTGGAGAGATTGAAATTAATAATGAGAAAAAATTAAAGATTGATGGTTTGTTTGTTGAAATTGGGAGTGTTCCTAATGTTGAACTTGCTAAAAATTTGAAATTAAAAATCAAAGAAGATTATATTGTCGTGGATAAAGAACAAAGGACAAATGTTTCTGGGATTTTGGCTGCTGGTGATGTTACAAATAATTCTTTTAAGCAAATTATTACAGCTTGTGCAGAAGGTGCTATTGCAGCAAAAACTATTTATGAAGATTTAGAAGGCGGGAAATAATATAAATTCTTTTAAAGCATGTTTTCTTTAATTAATTATGAATCGGAGAAAGTTTATTAAAAAAACAGCAATTGCGATTGGAGGGTTGCCTTTTTTTCTTAGTCGGTGTGAACCAGAAATAACTTCTCCTTCAGATCCTTTTTGGGATTATGTTCCTGATGTAAATTCTATTCCATATAAAGAACCAAAATATTTTTTGCAGAAAAAAACAACAGGTGCTTCTGGAAGTTTAAGTTTTCATGAAGGGGGAAATTATTATAATATTTTTTTCCATGATAAAAATCGGAAGTTAATTAGTGGATTAGAAACTATTGTTTATAAAGAAGATTTTTTCAATAGCCTTGCTGTTTTAGTAACTGACCCTCAGAAAAGATTTATGCCTGCTTTGTTTTCTCCAGAATCTTTTCTTGCAAAATCAACAGGATTAAATGAAATTCTTTTGTCTCTTGCTAATGAGTTGGGTAGTGGAACTAACGTGGTGTTGCAACAATTAGGTTTGGATTTGCCAGAATGGTATTCAGGTAAAGCAGATGATTTGCCGGGTTTTGTTTATCTTGGTGATTGGTCATTTGATAGTCTTAGGGATTTTAATACAATTTTAGAATATGGAAGTTTTGTAGCTGGTTTTGCATTTCCAGTAGCATTTTCTGCAACAGCTTTTTTTGCTAAAACAGGTTCTATTTTAGATAACTTGGATTTAACAATAGATGCTTATAATCAATTACCTTGGGTAATAGATATAAATAAATATCAATATTATTCTATTTACGCTTCTCCAATGGAGTCGCCTTTTTTAGTTTTGTTTCCTGCTTCTTATGGAAGCAGAAGTAATTCAGTAGATTTTGAAGACTTGTTTCCTACAAAACCTGGGAATAATTGGAAATATAAATATAGAAATTATAATCTTGATTTTAGAATTTCTGGGACAAAAAAAGTTAATGGAAAAGAACTTTTGGTTGCAGAAGATATTTCTGGATTAGAGCAATATTTTGGTTATTCTGGAAATGCTTTTTGTTACTATGGTTTTAATTCCTCTGAAATCGGGGCTGTTTATTTTGATGGTCCAATAAAAATGGGTTCAAATAATATGAAAATTAATTCAAAATTTTCTACTAAAAATTCAAAGGTGGTTGTGGAAGATTATCCTGAAATTACAGGAACTATAACAGAGGAAATTTCTTATGTTGGTAGACAAAACTTTTTAGCATGCAACAAACCATTTGGTGATTGTTGGAAAGCAAAGGACTATTCTAAGTTTGTTCTTGAAAGAAAAGGTTATGAGCCGATTTCAGATGAAGCAACAATCCACCGTAGGTATGCAAAAAATGTGGGTGTTGTATCATTTGAAACTTTAGATGGTGATGAAATCCAATTAAGTGAATATAGTATTATTCCCAAATCATTTGGTAAAATTTGTGCTCCCTCTGAAAAAAATATTTTAAGTGAAAATTACAAGGGTCTTTCTATTGAAAAAAGTATTGTTAATGGAATTAAGAAATTAAGAAATTAATAGATTTTAGAACCACAATATTTTTAAAAGGGTTTTATTTAATCTTAAAATGGAAGAACATAAAGAGGAAGAAAAAATTCATTCTAAAAAAAAGAGAAACTTAACAGAAAGTTTTAGAGAAAATCCTTGGGTTGTTTCTACATTTGTTTTAGGAATTTTTGCATTAGTTTTAATTATCACAAGTTTTACAGGAGGTATTACAGGAGGAACTATTTCTGAAGAAGATGCTGGTAAAATTGTCATTGATTTTGTAAATTCTCAGGTAGAAGGACAAGTAGAATTAGTTAGTGTTGGCAAAGAAAGTGGATTGTATGAAGTTATTATTTCTATTGAAGGTCAAGAAATTCCTGTTTATTTAACTGAAGATGGTAAAAGTTTGGTTCAAAGTGTTATTCCTTTGGATGCTCTTATGGAACAACAAATAAATTCTCAACAAACTCAACAGATTTCTGAATATACTGAAGAAGATAATAAAAAAATACAAGAATTTTCCAAATGCCTTGAAGATAAAGGTTTAGTGGTTTACTATGCTGGATGGTGTGGTCATTGTCACACTCTTATCGATACTTTTGGTGGTTTGGAAAATGCAGGAGATATGATGATTGAATGCCAAACTGCAGATGGACAAGAGGGAGAAGGAGCAGATTTATGTATAGCCGAAGAAATTACAGGAGTTCCAACAATAAAAATTAATGGCGAAAAGTATTCTGGTGCTAGAACATTTGACGCTTTTGCTGAAGCAACTGGGTGTGTTGCTCCACAGCTTTAATTTCTAAAAAATTGATCTTTTAATGATGCTCCTGAAGGATGTTCATTAGAATTAGATTCTCAAACTCCTTTCCCTATGTGGGGTTGGGATGCTTCTGGTAGTGATAATGGGGCGCAGTGCTGATTGTTGTTTTTGAGTATAATAATTTTTATAAATATAAATTTGGTTTATTTCATTCACAATTAATGAATTTTTCCTGACTTTGTCAAGCCAAAATTTTAAAGAAAATAATTAAGATAACTTGGAATTTTACATATTAATAATCCTAACACGGAAAAATCCGCGAAACGCGATTTTGAAGTTATACTAATTTGAGCAACTTTTTGCGAACTAATTTTTTATTTATTTGTTTTTTTTCCATTTTAATTTGACAATGGTTTATTCAAATATTCAATTTCTTCTTGTGTTAATCTAAGTTCTTTTTGAATGCTTTCATTTGATTTGATTATTTGTTTAATAATTGGAAATTCGTTTAATGCTCGCTTTTTTCCGACGTGAACAAGTTTTGCGTATTTTTCTGTAATTGTTTTCTTTTTTGCAGTTCTTTGATTGTTCAACCAGATTTTTAAAATTCGGGTTGGTCTTTTGTAACTTGTGAATCCTGTTTTGATATTTTTTTTAGAAGCAGAGATTCCATAGCTTAATAAAATGTTTTCATAAACAAGAAATCTCCAGTATTGTTGTTTGTAAATTCTTCCCTTGAAAATATCTGCTTTACTTAAGGCGTCATAAGCTTTTGCAAGTTCTTGGCCTGAATATTCTGTTGGAATGTTTTCTTCAACCCATAATAAAATTTCGTCTAATTGCATTCCAACTGAATCAAAAATTCCTAAAACATCGTTGGTTGGTTTTTCCTTAAAAATTCTTTTTAATGCATTGAAAATATCTGTTTCTTTATTTCTTTCGTCAAGTTCAAGAAGTTCAGGTTCTTTCATTTTTGAAATTGCTTGCAAATCGTTTAATGCTGCCCGGATATCTCCTTTTGCATTAACTGCAATTTTTGTGATAATATTTTGGTTTAGAAATAAATTTTCTTTTCTTAAGACATTAAATAAAACATCTTTTATTATTTGATAATTTATTTCTTTTAATGGAGCAAGGTCTGCTTTTTTTCTTAGGGGGGCGAGTTTTTTCCCCCAGATATTATTTGCAGTTACAATTACAGGGTAGTTTGTCGTTTCAATTAAATATAATAATTCAATGATTCCTCCTCGGTCTGTTCCAGAAATTCCGTCAACTTCGTCGATTAAAATTATTTTATTATTGTTTATTAAAGGTCGTTGTTCTATTGCAGGCCTTAAAGTTTCTTGAAGGTTGGATTTATTTCTTAAGTCAGAAGCATTTAACTCAAAAATTTCAGAGTTTGTTTCAAGAGCAATTACATGTGCAAGAGTTGTTTTTCCTATGCCAGGTGCTCCGTGCAGAACCAAAGCTCTTTTTTGGGACTTTGTTATTTTTCCTAAATTAAATTCTCCAACAAACTTTTTTGCAATTTCAATAGCTTGTTCTTGTCCTTTTATATCTGAAAAAGTTTTTGGTCTATATTTTTCTGCAAATGGTTGGGAAGTCATTTTATTTTATTTAAATCCTGATTTAAAATTATTGGATTGATTGTTTTTAATTCATCTGTAAAAGAACAATTTGGAAGAGGATTAAATAAAAATATTTTCTTTTTCATTTTCCATGCTTCATAAATTTCTAAAAAGGTTGCTCCACCAATGTGATTTTTTTTGCCTTGTTTTTCAAAATTTAAAACAAGGATGGCTGAATTATTTTTTATTTTTTTTAATTGTTCTTTAAGTTTTTCTGATTTCCATTGAATATGTTCTTCTCTTCCTTTCTTTTTCATTTCTTCTTCTTTGAAGGGATTTTCATAACTATTTGGCAAAGTGATTATATTCCCAAATTTTTCTAATTCTTCTAAAAAATGTTTTGCATGAGAATAAAAGTGTTTACTACAACACACAAAGATTTTCATTTTATTTATATTCCTCTAAAATTTTATTTGCTTTCTCTTGATATTGTTTTAAATCATAAGATCTCCAATACCTATTTATTTCATTTAGAAAATCTTGTTTTGCTTCTTCGTTACAATTTGCGATTTCTAATTTTATTAATAACCCCTCTAATTTTTTTCTAACTTTTTCTTTAGATAACCCTTCCATTTTTTCATTTCCCCAATCCTGCAAGAACACTCCTTCGGGTATAAGAATCCTTGCAATTTATTTTCATTTCCCTAAACCTGCTAATACAAACGAAGCAAGTAGAGCTTGAAGTTGTATAAATGGGTCCGAGCCTTCGACAATTCGAAATTCTGCTTCACCTGTTTTTTCAGTAAGTTTTACTTTTATTTCTGGTTCTACAGGGAGATTCCAGATTTCTTTTTGAATTGATTTTATCACATCTTGCCCAGAAATACTTTCTTTTAACATAATATCTAAAAGTTTTTCGCGCGATTTTTGAAAGTCGCCTGTAAGTGCATAATCAAGGACAACTTTGATATCTTTTGGTTTTGCACTTGAGATGACAGTTGAAATTAATTCTGCTGTTATGTTTGAAGCTATAGATGCAGTGGATTGTAGAATGTTTACGGCTTTTCTGCAATCTCCTTCGCTTCCTTCATATAAAATTTCTATGGCTTCAGGAGAAATCGTAATTCTCTCAAAATCTGTTATTCTTTTTAAATATCTTTCAATATCTTTTTTTTCTAATAGTTTAAATCTGAAAATTGCACAACGCGATTGGATTGGATCAATTATTTTACTTGAATAATTACAAGATAAAACAAACCTGCATGTGGCTGAATAATTTTCCATTGTTCTTCTTAGGGCTTGTTGTGCTTCAGGGGTTAGAGCATCTGCTTCATCTAAAAAGATTACTTTGAAGGGAACATTTCCAAGGGATTTTGTTCGTGCGAAACTTTTTACTTTTTCTCTTACAACATTTATTCCTCGCTCGTCTGAAGCATTTAATTCAAGATAATTTTCTTTCCAGTTTTCTTTAAAAAGTTCTTTTACAACTATCAACGCCATTGTTGATTTTCCAATTCCTGCTGGCCCTGCAAAAAGCATATGGGGGATGTTTAGAGAATTTGTTAAGGAAGAAATTCTTTTTAGGATTTGTTCTTGGCCAACAAGTTCACTAAAATAAGTTGGCCTATATTTTTCTGTCCAAATTTCGCTTATCATAATATATTACAATTGACTTTACTTATAAAGATTATTGTATTTTTTTAATAGTTTTCTTTTGTTTTTCTCACTAATCTTAATGAGTCTCTTTCTTTTGCCCATGTTTTTCTTGCTGTTTTTATAATTAAATATCCTGGGCAATTTTTAAAGTTAAGACAATCATACTTTTTATTTGGCTTTTTTAAATTTTCACAAAACCATTATATGGGCAATTATCCTCTTCTTTCATATTTTTATTTGGGCTTTAGTTTTTTAAATAAATATGTTGTGGAGAATATTTAGAATTACTTGCTTCTTGCTCTTCTTATTTTTCTTTTTCGCTTTTCTTTCCTCAATCTTTTACGTTGCCATTTCCAACGCATCTGACGCTTTTTTTTCCATCTACGGCTTGA
>CAZTPM010000015.1:8909-10213 GCA_964615065.1 Candidatus Woesearchaeota archaeon | reverse complement strand
ATGACAAAAGTAAAACTTGAAACAAACTACGGCGACATTGTAATTGAACTTTACGGCGACATGCCAATAACAACTTCTAATTTTGTGAAGTTAGTTAAACAAGGAGTTTACGACAACACGATTTCTCATAGAATAATTGACGGATTCATAATACAGGCAGGCGACCCAACAGGAACAGGAATGGGCGATGATTCAATTTCAAATATACACGACGAATTCACGCACGTAGATGGAAACAAAAATAATCGTGGAACAATTTCAATGGCAAACGCAGGACCAAATACAGGTTCATCACAATTTTTCATAAATTTGATTGACAATAATTTTTTAGACAGTAAACACCCAACATTTGGCGAGGTCGTTGAAGGAATGGGAGTTGTTGACAAAATCGCAAAAGTTGAAACAGATGCAAGCGACAGACCATTACAAGAAGTTAAAATAATCAAAGCAAGTATAATTTAATTTTTAGAAAAGATTAAATAGAAACTCTAATTCTTTATTTTATGATAGAAATAATAATTACTATAATTCTATTTTTAATTGGTTTAGCTATTGCTTATTGGATTGGTTATAAAACAGGGGCGTTTAGAAAAGATAAATATTGGGAAGCAGAACTACCTGGGTATAGAAAAGATGCTATAATGAAATCTCGTGCAATTTTGGGCGGGCAATTTTCAGAACAACTTGCACCATATTTACCTAACTTTGAATATCTGCCGACAGAATGTCGGTTTATTGGAAAACCAATTGATTTTCTTGTGTTTAAGGGAATGGACAAAAAAGAAATTGAGGAAGTTATTTTTGTCGAGGTTAAAAGTGGAAAATCAAAACTTTCTTCTTCTGAAAAGAAATTAAAAAAAGCTATTGAAGAAAAAAAAGTTAAGTGGGAGGAATATAAAATTCCAGAGGGGATAACAAAGAGGAGAAAGGAAGAGGGAAGGGAGTTTTAGGGAAAGGATTAAAAAACATTAGATTCGTATTATTTTTAGGGTAGATTTATCTGAAAAAGAAACAAGAGAACAATATAGATAAATCTTTGAAAAAAGAAGGTTGGAAAGAAGATTATATTAAAACATATTTGTGCTGTGTTAAACCCTATTTAAAAAAACCACAAAAAATCTTTGAAAAACAAATCAAGCCTGCTTTTAACAAACTTTATAATCAATTTATTTCTACTATTTTAAGGGAAGTTGAATGTTAAGAAACCGCAGGTGTTTTACAAGCCCGAATCGCATAAGGGTATTGCACGAGACTGGAAATCTCGGCCGTTTTCGGCATCCAGGTTCGAGTCCTGGTTCGGGCGT
>CAZTPM010000015.1:0-8809 GCA_964615065.1 Candidatus Woesearchaeota archaeon | reverse complement strand
GGGCGTAAGGGGAATTGAATATAATAAGTTTAAATTTATTCAAACAACAAAGAGAGCGAGATTATTGAACAGCGACAAAAGTTTTTATCAATAACAACTTTTATTTAAAAGAAAATAATTAAGATCTCTTAAGGTTTTATACATTAGCAATTTTAACACGAAAAATCTGCAGAATGCGATTTTGGAGTTATATTAATTTGAACACAAGTGCGAACTAATTTTCAGTTTCTTACAAATTTCTTTCCCTAAATCAACTATCAAAATCTTTAAATAATCTCTTTCTTTAACTAAAACATGGAAAAGGACATTGGAAAAATATCCAAAAATGACACATCAGAAATTGTTATAAGAATTGATGATTTTGGTGGGAAGCGTGGATTGACAATTCGGGAATTTGTAACAAGCGATAGATACACAGGATTTACAAAGGCAGGCGTTCGAATCCAAGCAACTGACTTTCCAAAATTCAAAGAAATGATTAATTCAATTTCTGAAGAAGAAATGAAAGAAAGCCCACAAGAACCAGCAAAAGAAAAAAAAGATTTACCTGATTATTAATTCTCGTTCGAAAAGGGCTTGCTTAATAGTCTCACTCGCTTCGCTCGTGAATTATTAGTTCAAATTGATATCTCTCAATTTCTACGACGTGAAGTTAATGGTGATAACATTTAAAAATTCTCGCGACCTCATAAAGTCTGTTAGTTGCAATTGGTGGGTTCAGAAGATAGAATTTACTTTTGAGGATATTCTGATAGTTTATATAATAAGGGAACACTTATACCTGCAAAACCCAATGCAACCGTACCTTTTGCTACTTCTACTAATCCTTGATTTGTGCCTGTTGTAATTATCTCATACATTCCACTACCAGCTTCAATACATCCGTAAACTCCTAAAGCTATTGATGGGATCATAAGCCAGTTTTCCTTTATAATATCAGTTAATTCTCTTATCATTATTATTTTTAGAAGTCTTTAAACTATATAAATATTTCTTCTAACACCCAAAAATAATTATATTTAATTCCCCACAAGTAACCAGTTCCCCCAAAACATTTTAAAACAAGGTTTCTTTTTTTACTAAATGAAAAAGAGCAACCTAACAACTATTTTAATAATTATTTTAATCTTAGTTTTTGTTTTAATTGTAAAACTCTGGCCAAGCTCACAAACTTCTGAGGAAATTGCAAAGTGCATTGGAAAGAACTCAATTTTTTATGTTCAGCTCGGCTGTCATGCATGTGAAACCCAAGAAGAAATGTTCGGCGACAATGTAAATTACTTAACAAAAATTGATTGCACTTTTGAATATGGAAAATGTGGTGGAATTGAAGCAACACCAACATGGAAAATAAAAGACGAACTTTATCGAGGAGTTAAATCAATTAAAGAACTTCAGGAGTTAACAGGATGTTAAAATGAAAGAAGTATTAAATTTCGCAAGAATAACTGCATTAGCATTAGCAGATTCTGTAAATCCTTGTGCAATTGCTGTTTTAGCAATTGTTTTAATTGCTCTTTTAACTCAAGACCCCACAAAAAGAAAAAAAGTTTTGCTCGGCGGTTTTTCATTTATTTCTGCTGTTTATATTGGATATTTTCTTTATGCTATTTTTTTAGTAGGAATTTTTAATATTCTTCAAAGTTCATTAAGCAAAACTTATCTTTTGGTTTCTAATATTTTTTATAATGGGCTTGCTGTTTTAGCAATGACTATTGGTGCTTTACAAATTAAAGATTATTTTCATTATAAAGTAGGAAGCTTTGGAACAGAAATGCCTATTTTCATGAGACCTAAAATGAAAAAATGGGTTAAGAAAATAACTTCCCCAAGTTCTGCATTTTTCATCGGGATTTTTGTAACTTTATTTTTACTTCCCTGCACAATCGGGCCTTTAGTAATTGTTTCAGGACTTTTAGCAAAAATAGGAATTGTTTCTTCAATTCCTTGGCTTCTTTATTATAATTTTCTGTTTATAATTCCAATGATAATAATAACTTTAATTGTTTATTTTGGATTTACAAAAATTGAAGATGTTGCAGGTTGGAAAGAAAAAAACATACAAAAACTTCATTTCATTGCAGGAATTCTTCTTTTCTTAGTTGGCCTTAGTTTGTTGATGGGTTGGTTGTAAAACACTATCCAATAAAATTCGCCACTCGTGCCTCACCTTATTCGGTATTCAAACACAAATTAAACAGAAAATTCCTTCGCTTCGCTCACGCCCTGCAGGCTGTAGGATTTTACCGTGTTTTTCCCATAGAGAAAAACCTTGTTTAATCAAAAGTTATACACAATTAAATTTTCACTTATTTTTATTCACTTCGTTCGAAATTCATTAAAAATTATTCCAAAACAATTATAAATACATATATTTTCTTACTAGTAAATGAATACAGAATATTCTGTTGGAATCCCTGTTAGGAATGAAGAAAATACTATAATCCAAACACTAACAAGTATTCTTGAACAAACAATCCAACCTAATGAAATCCATGTTTGCATAAATGGCTCGACTGATGGTACATCTAAGAAAGTTTTAGATATGGTAGCTGTAGAGAAAAATATAAACCTTATAAAATCAAAGCCTGGTAAAGCAAATGCTTGGAAAAAGATTGTAACTGAATCTTTAGAAAATACAATAATGTTTTGTGATGGAGATGTAAAAGTCAACCCTGAAGCTGCTGAAAATATGTTTAATAAATTTAGAAAAAACAAAAAATTAGTTCTAGTTGGGGGATCTAATGCTTATTATACTTCTGAAAATACTACATTTTTTTCACGATTCCTTACTGAAAATTTAGATGGAAAACCCATTAAACAGGATTGGGTTTGTGGAAGATTGTATATGACTAAAATAAAAGAACTATATGATCTCGCTAAAAAATTGGAAGTTGAACTAATGCCTGTAAATATTATAAATGAAGATGATTTCTTAGAAATGTTAACAACAGGATATAGAGAGATTATTGATTCAGCATATAACACATCAATGCAAGTATCTACATTTCATGATTGGCAAATGGGTTTTAAACGTATTTTAGCTGGGCAAAAACAGCTTAAAAAAATGTATCCAGATCTTTATGGCAATTCTGATTTTTCAATAAAACGATTAAAAAATTATTTTAAAAGATTTAATGAAATAGATAATATTGGGAAAAAAATTGGTGTAACCTCTTTATTTTTATTAAGAACCTCGTTAAATATATTTTATAAACTTTCTGATAATTTAGATTATAGTCCAGCATGGAAAGAAACGCAATCTACAAAAACAAAAATAAGGAGTTATAAATAATATTAGACTTACTTGTTTTTTTTATAAGCTGTTAAAAAATGTACAAAAAGTAAAAACCCACAATTATCTTTTTTTAGAAAAAAGAAACAAATGTTTAAATTTATCAGTAATCCAAAAATTTTCCTTCGGAACATTGCACTAAAAATCAATCCCTATCAGGAGAAACTAACAGTGATTAAGAGATTCCAGAGCCTTACAGATTTCTCCATCCAAATCCACCCCCCTCGGTCGCGACTTCGTTAAATTCCGATGTTGTATAAAATAAATTTTGGCGTGCTAAAAGAAAAAGTTTAATAAACAAATTCCCCCTAATTATTATTAATATGAAAAAAGCTAAACTACTTTGGTACTTATTAACATTTATCCCAATAGCATTATTAATTCTTGGTTACATCTTTCCATTATCATTTTTTGGAAGTCAAGAAGCAATAAGAGATTTTGTAAATCAATTTGGAATATTCTCGCCTCTTGTTTTTATCATGATTCAAATCCTGCAAGTTATAATCACACCTTTTAGTCATTATGCGGTTTCAATCGCAGGTGGATTTATTTTTGGAACATGGCAAGGATTTATCTATAATTAGATTGGAAGAGTAATCGGAACAGCAATAGCATTTTATTTAGCAAGATTTTTCGGAAGAAAAATAATTAAACATGTTGTCAAACCTGAAACCATAAAAAAATATGATTATTATTTTGACAAAGGTAAATTATTACTATTCCTTGCATATTTCTTACCAGTGTTCCCTGATGATGAACTTTCTTATCTTGCAGGACTTTCGGCGATGAAACCAAGAATATTCTTGCCTTTAATGGCGATTGGTCATGTAAGCGGGAGTTTAGCTTTAGCTTATGTTGGAAATGGGATTCAATCAGTCAAAGAACCTATGTTCATAATTCTTTCTTTGATAACTTTAATCGGGGGAATTTGGTTTGCATGGCATTATAGAAAAGTTAAGAATAATGTTTCTGCATAGACGCGTGCCAAAATTTACCCAAAGGGACACTGCACTTTCACTGCGTTACGCTCACCCCCGTATGACAAAGGATAAAAGGAAAATTCTCAATATTGTGGAAGAAGTTCGTTGTGCCCAAATTGAATAACTAAATCAATTTTTTTTTGCCCCATCATTTCGCAATTTGGGGTACACTGAGCAGTGCACAAATCTTTTCCAAGAACAGGAGTATCGCACGCACCAAAACAAGTTCCCATCCAAATCAAGAATTCCGCTTTTGTTTTTTCTTCAAGATAATTTACAATTGCTGTTGCATAAGGTTTCAAACCATCAGGAAACTGCAACAAAACCAGCTTCGCATTCTTAGTATTCATGACCTCTCGCGTCGTGCCCTGTGGGTATGCCCTTTCTTTCAGACCTACTTGGGGAGGTATTAGGTTATTAATTTCAAAAACAACACGCGCCAGCTCAAAATCATATTTTTCTTCAAGTTCTTTAATTGTTTTCATGATTAAAGAAATAAAGATTTGTTTTTATAATTTTTTTAATTTATATGAATTCTTTAATGAAAAGAAACATTTAAATAATATAAATTATCTGTTTATTTTATCTAATTTCGGTTAGATCTTCTGACTTCGGTCAGTTGTTGGAAGGAGGGGACTTCGGTTTTTTCCTTCCTCTTATGTTCTATAGTTTTAAAAATATGCTTTCTTTTTAGTTTTATGAAAAAGTGGTTGAAATTAATTAGTTTAATTTATTTATTTATTTTATCAATTGAATTAATTAAAAAAGCATCTTTATTGCTCGCACCAAATATTAATGATTTTCTTTTACAGAATTTGACTCCACTAAAAGCTGTTTCTTTTGGATGGTTTATAACATCAATTGTCCAATCTTCTGGGGCATTGGGTTCTGTTACAGCTGCGTTTGCTGGCTACAATCTTGTTACTTTGCCAATAGCAGTTTACATTTCAATCGGGGCTTCGCTTGGGACAACCATTACAGCTTTAATTATTTCTTTACTTACTGTTGCTAAACAGAGAAGAGATTTTAGACATGGTTTTGAAATTGCCTTGTGCTATTCAATTTATGCAATATTCTTAGTAATTTTTATTTTTATTTTAGAATATTTTTTTGGACTTTTTTCAAAATCTTCTTTTTTTCTTGCATCTTTTTTTCAAGGAAAATTTTCCTCCTTAATGTTGCCAGATTTAATTGGTGGTATAACTTCCCCAATAATTAATCTTCTATTTAAAATAAAATCTAATTTTTTCTTATTAATTTTGGGCTTTGGTTTTCTTCTTTTTACTTTGAAATTTCTTGGGAAATCAATTATAGAAGTTCTTGGAGGGGAAAATTCAGCAAAAAAATTTATTAATAAATTTTTTGATTCAAAAATTAAAACCTATTTTATAGGGGTTTTCCTAACTGCAATTGTTTTTTCTTCGAGCATCACTATTGGTTTATTAGTTCCTTTGGCAGTTTCCCGTTTAATTAATTTAAAAAAAGCAATACCTTTTATTTTAGGGGCTGATTTAGGAACTTTCACAAATGTTTTTTTAGCATCAATAATTATTGGAAATGTGAATTCACTTGCAACAGCTTTTATTTATTTTTTAATTAGTTTATTTGGGGGCTTGGTTTTTTTGCCTAATGTTAATTTCTTATTCAAAACAACAAAATATATATCAAAAAAAATAATTCATATCTCAAGAAAAAAAGCATTTTATATTTTAATTGGCTTTATTTTATTACCTTTGTTGATAATATTAATTTTCTAAAGTTTTTTAAGGCATAAAGCCTCTTTTTTTCTATGACAACCAGACAACCAATTGTAACAATTTGCGGTCATGTGGACCATGGAAAAACCTCAATCTTAGATTGTTTTAAAGATAGTTGTGTCCAAAAAGGCGAAGCAGGAAGAATCACACAAAAAATTTCATTCACATTATTCCCAATTGAACAAATAAAAAAGGCCTGTCCTTTAATTGAAAAATCAAACTTAGAACTAAACATCCCTGGATTTTTATTTGTGGACACCCCTGGTCATGCAGCTTTTACAAATTTGAGAAAACGAGGGGGAAGTTTAGCAGATTTGGCAGTTCTTGTAATTGATATAAACGAAGGAATCAAACCGCAAACAGCAGAAGTCATTCAAATTCTCAAACATAATAAAACACCATTCATAATCGCTCTAAATAAAATAGATAATATTTCAGGGTGGAGGCCTCCATCTAGGCCAACATTTCCATTGGTCATGCCTGTGGTATCAGAGGTCATCCCTGCGGGAAGAATTCCCAAGCAATCCACAATTAGGGCTACGCCTATTGGCGAAGGCAAAGAAATTTCTCTAAAAAAAAGCATTGAAATGCAACCTCAAAATGTAAAACAAATTTTTGACGAGCGCTACATGACTTTAACAGGTTCTCTAAATAGTTATGGTTTCGACGCTGATTTATATTATAATATAAAAGATTTCACAAAAAAAATTGCAATGATCCCTTGCTCTGCAAAATCAAAACAAGGAATTCCAGAATTAATGATGATACTTTGTGGTTTAAGTCAAAAATATTTATCAGAAAAATTAACTCTTGGACAAGATGCAAAAGGGGTGGTACTTGAAATAAAAAAAGAAAAATCACAAAATTATGTTGAGGCAATTTTATACGACGGCAAACTTTCAAAAAAAGACGAAATCGCTATTGCAAATTTTTCAGGTGAACCAATTATAACACGAATTAGAATTCTTGAAGAAATTAAACCTCTTTGCTCAAGATTCCAACCAAAAGATAAAGTCCAAGCTTCAACAGGTTTAAGATTGCAACTTGTTGGCCCCAAAGGGGTCTCCTCTGGAGAAAAAGTAGATGTCCTTCCTGGAATGCCTTTTGTAATTTTCAAAAATAATAAAAAAGAATTGGAACAAATTTTCAAAAAAGAAATATCTGAAACAATTCAAACATCAAAACAAGGAATAATTATTAAAGCAGATTCATTAGGCAGTTTAGAAGCCCTATTAATTTTATTAAAACAAAACAACATTTCTGTTATCAAAGCAGGCATAGGAAAAATAAACAAAACAGATATAATTTCTGCAAAAGCAAACTTAGAAATAAATGAACTCAACTCTTTAATTTTGGGTTTCAACACAGAAATTGATGAAGATGCTAAAAAAATAAAAGCCAATATAAAAATTTTAACAAACGACGTGATTTACAAATTAATAGAAGACGCTTTAGAATTCAGAGAAGAAAAAAGAAAAGAAATTGAAAAGAAAAGATTAATGGAACTCGCGACAATTTGTAAATTAAAAATACTCCCTCAATACGTTTTTAGAAATTCAAATCCTGCCATCTTTGGAGTCAGGATTGAAGCAGGAAAACTTACTTCAAAAACAAACATTATAGACGAAAAAGCAGAAAAGGTCGGAAGAATAAAAAATATTCAGTCAGACAAAAAATCAGTTGAAGAAGCAACACAAGGAATGGAAGTCGCAATCTCAATTCCCGGCAAAAACTTTGAACGCCAACTCAAGGGCAAAAATTTCCTTTATTCAGATATCTCAGCTTCCCAATTTAAAACTTTCAAAAAAAACAAAGACCTTTTATCAAACAACGAAAACAAAACACTTCAAGAAATTAATCAAATAAAAGGTTTGGTTGATTAAATTTTCCTTAAATAATTAATTAATACCATCATTTCAGTTGCATTCAAACTAAGATAACAACTTTTAAAAACTAATTCTCTCATAATTAAATATGTTTAAAATAAATCTTTCAGAAAAATCAGGCAAGACCTATAAGTTAGAAACAGAAGCAGAAGAAATCATAGGAAAATCACTAAAAGAAAAAGTTTTAGGAAAAGAAATTTCACCTGAATTAGAAGGTTGGGAGTTTGAAATCACAGGTGCAAGCGACAAATCTGGCTTTCCAGCATTTGAAGAAGTCGAGGGTGTTGGGTTGAAAAAACTTCTTTTAACATATGGAAAAGGAATGAAAAAAAGACCTAAAAAAGAAGGAAAAACAAAAAGATCAAACAATAGACCAAAAGGTCTAAGATTAAGAAAAACAGTTAGGGGAAAAATTATCTCGCCTGCAATTGTTCAGATTAATATGAAAGTAACTAAAGAAGGTTCAAAAAAACTTGAAGATGTTTTTGGAAAAAAAGAAGAAAATAGTTCTGAAGAAAAGAAAGAGTAACACATAGAAAGGTTTACAAAAAATTAATTCTAAGAAATTATAATATATATTCAAGAGAATAGAGATGCATACGAAAGAAAAGTAAAAGAAAAAAAACTAAGGAAATTTAAATGGAAAAATATATCTTCCTGATTTAGATGGAAATGATTTTGTTGGCCACCAAAACTTAGGTTCCAAGTAAACCAAAACTCTTTTTAACTCATTATTTCTAAACTTTATATGACAAAAGAACTTCCTGAAATAAATGTGGGCGTGGTTGGACATATTGACCATGGAAAAACAACTTTGCTTAGTCGATTGACTGGAAAATTTACAGATACACATTCTGAAGAACTTAAACGTGGGATAACAATCAAACTTGG
>CAZTPM010000014.1:0-10418 GCA_964615065.1 Candidatus Woesearchaeota archaeon | reverse complement strand
AGGTGTTGGAAAAACTACTACTGCAATTAATTTAGGCGCTGCTATGAATTTTTTTGGAAAAGATGTTTTGATAATTGATGGAAATCTTTCCACCCCGAATATTGGGCTTCATTTGAACTCTCCTGAAGTTCCAATAAACTTGAATCATGTTCTTTCAAAAAAAGCTGAGTTGTTTGAAGCTATTTATGAACATGAGTCAGGACTAAAAATAATTCCTTCTTCGCTTTCTGTTGAAGAACTTTTTAAATTAAATTCAAGAAAAATTAAATTTTTTAAGGACGATTTTAAAAAGATTTCAGATTATGTGATTGTAGATTGTGCAGCAGGACTTGGAGAAGAAGCAATGGCTGTTATAGATATTGCAGATGAATTAATTATTGTTACAAATCCTGAAATGCCTGCTATTACAGATGCCCTTAAAACAATTAAACTTGCTGAAAAAATGAATAAAACCGTGGCTGGAATAATTGTTACTCGTGTAAAAAGGAATAAAATTGAAATGCCCCCAGAAGTTGTAAAAGAAATGTTAAAAGAGCAAATTCTTGGAATGATACCAGAAGATATTTGTGTTCAGAAATCCTTGAATTTGAGGGACGCTGTGGTTCATACTCACCCTAAAAGTAAGGCCTCAAGAGCTTACAAAGAAATTGCCGCGAAATTTCTTGAGTTAAATTATGATTCTGATTTAGATAAACCTTCTTTTTGGAAAAGGATTTTTGGAAAGATTGGGTTGGGGGAATAATGGAAAATATAGATTTTTCAGATTGGCAAAAATTAGATTTAAGAATTGGGCAGATTAAAAAAGTTGAAAAAGTTGAAAATGCAGACAAACTTTACAAATTAAAAATAGATTTAGGAACAGAACAAAGAACAATTGTTTCTGGTCTTGTTCCATATTATTCTGAAGAAGAACTCAAAAATAAGAAGATAATATTATTCTGCAATCTTGAGCCAAGAAAAATAAAAGGAATTGAAAGTAATGGAATGGTTTTGGCTGCTGTTACATATGACAAAAATGAAAAGGAAAAAGAATGCAAGCTTTTAGAACCTGATGCAGATATTGAAATTGGAAGTAAGGTTTGTTAGGTTTTTAGTAAAAAGAAAAAATTAACTTGTACCATTCCTTCTATCTTATAAAAATTACAATGCTTGTAAAAGAGCCTTTATAATTATAAAACCAATAATAGTAACAATTATGATTTTAATTATATCCAAAACCATATTTACTGGATCTGTTTTACTTGTCATTTTCTTTATTTTCTAATGCAATAATTCTTGCTTCTAACCTAGTTAAATTTATGTAGAATTTAAGTCTTTCGTTTAATTTATTATATTTGTTTTTTACATTATCTACATTATTATCTACTTCTCCAATCCTTTTGTATACAATAAAAATAAGTGAAGAAATAGTAATTAAAAATAAAATAATAAAATCATTAAAAGATAAATTTGAAAAATCAACCACCTTATTTTGAGAAATTATGGCTAATAAAATTGCCCCTATTAAACTAATAAAAATTATAAGTATTTCTTTAGCTTTAATTTCCATAAAAATTATTCAATTAAAAAGTTATTAAAGATTTATATTCTAGAAACTTTTATCTTCTTAAACAAAATCTTCCCTTTTTTAATTTTCTTTGCACTAAACTGCTTTTTAATTTTTTCAGAAGATTCTGGAATAAAAGGCCAAAGCAATTCTGCGATTTTTAAAATTGATTCTTTTAATTCATATAAATCTTTTTTGTTTCCTGTTTCCCAAGGTTTTTTATTTTGAACATATTCATTGCAAATATCAATAAATGCAAAGATTTCATTTAAAGCTTTGTCTAATTCATAACTTTCAAAAAGGGTTTTAATTTTTTCTTCATTTAATTTTTTTAAAAGTTTGTTTTCTGTTTTTTCAAAGCCATTTTTTTTGCCCAAACATTCCGCAGTTAGGGGTACACCGAGCGGTGCAATCAAACTTGCAACTCGCGAAACCAAATTCCCAAGTTTGTTCGCAAGTTCGTTGTTATTTCTTTCAATTAAAATTTCTTCTGAAAAATCAGAATCTTCAAAAACAGAACAACGTAAAAGAGAATATCTTACAGCGTCGGTTCCATATTTTTTCACGAGTTCTAAAGGGTCAATAACATTTCCTAAACTTTTTGACATTTTTTGACCTTTAATATTTAAATAACCATGAACCAAAAGTGTTTTAGGTAATTCATAACCTGCAGACATTAAAATTGCTGGCCAAATAACAGAATGAAACCAGTTAATTCCTTTTCCTATTACATGGACATCTGCTGGCCATTGTTTTTCAGCTCCAGAAATATAATTTATTAATGCATCTATCCAAACATAAACTTTAAAATTTTTATCTCCTGGAAAATCTATTCCTAAATCTGCGTTTTTTCTGCTTATACATAAATCATTTAACCCAGATTCAATCCGTGCGAGAATTTCTTTTTTTCTTGATTCTGGAACAATGTATTTTTTTACAAACTCTTTTAATTTTTTTTCATATTTGCTTAATTTAAAAAAATAAGCTTCTTCTTTTCTGAATTCAGGTTTTTTGTGGTGTTCAGGGCATTTTCCATCAACCAATTCTTTTTCAGTTATGAAAGATTCACAGCCAACACAATAGTGTCCTTCATATTTTCCTTTGTATATATCTTTTTTATTAATTATTTTTTTTAATAATTTAACAACAACTTTTGCGTGCTCTGTTTCACTTGTCCGAATAAATTTATCGCAGTCAATGTTTAATTCTTTAACAAGTTCTTTGAAAAATTCTGTGTTTTTATCAATAAATTTTTTTACATTCATTCCTGCATTTTCAGCAGCTTGAACATTTTTTTGTGCATTTTCATCTACACCTGTTAAAAAGAAAACTTGTTCTTTTTTTTGTTTGTGCCATCGTGCCAAAGCATCTGCTAAAACTTTTTCAAATGCATGTCCAATGTGTGGTTTTGCATTTACATAATCAATTGCAGTTGTGATATAAAATTTCTTCATAAAAGAAACAGGGAAAAAGAATATAAAAAGGTAATTATTTTTCTAAGTGGTCTGCAAGATAATTTTCTAAACCATTTATGGTCTGCCTGTGGTATAAATGATTCTCTTTAACAACTCTTTTGTAAAGTCTTCTTAAATCTCCTAATTCAACAGATTTATATGAGCTAAAACATAAAAGTTTATATCTTAAATCATTTCCTTTAATGATCCCTTGAGTTCCTTTGGTTGGGTTAAAAATAGGGTGAAGTAAATCATAAATCTTTTGTTCATGTTCTCGTATTTCTCTGTTTTGGTTTATAATTAAGAAAAACCAATCTGTTGCTCCTGGATATTCTAAAGAAGGGAAATAATTATATCTAATTTGTCTTTCTTTATCCATAAAAAAATAAATAAACAATCATATTTAATTATTGTTGTGTTGCATCAGTGGTTTAATGGTAGAATACAAGCTTCCCAAGCTTGTGATTCGGGTTCGATTCCCGGCTGGTGCATTGTTAAAAAATCCGGATAAATAAAAGGAAGGTTAAGCGAAGGAAAGCAAATCAAAAGATTTGCATGTTTCCCGACGAGACTTGGGAAAAACCACTGGTGTCCTCGCCCTAGCTGGTGCATAATTTTATTAATCAATTTCTCTTCAAAATATAAAAGATATGAGAATCAAAGATTCTCAAACATTCAAATTTCAAAAGAAGGTGAAATTCAAATATGGTGAAAAAAAAGATATCTAAAAACATTAGAGGGCTAAAACATCAGGCAAGAAGGCACAGTATCAAAGAAGGAATTTTTGCATCAGCTAAAGACGCTTTTGGGGATAGATTCATTGCCCCGTTTGCAATTGCAATAAATGCAAGCAATTCATTGGTTGCTATGTTAACTTCTATAGGGGGTCTTTTAGGTCCTTTAAGCCAGGTCTTTAGTTCAAGATTAATTGAAAAACACTCAAGAAAAAAAATAATTCTCACAGCTATTTTGTTTAGATTATTAATGTGGCTTGCATTAATTATGTTGGCAGTGCTTTTCTACAAAGGAATATGGACAACCGCACTTCCATTAATGCTTTTAATCTTTTTCGCGTTCTATACAATATTCGTAGGGGTCTGTAATCCTGCCTGGTTCTCATGGATTGGTGATATAGTTGATGCAAAATTCAGAGGCAGATGGTTTTCAAAAAGAAACCTAATCATGGGTTTTGTCGGAGGAATATTCGCAGTCATCGGTTCATTGTTCCTTGACTATTTCAAAAAAAATAATTGGCTTATGTTTGGTTTCATAATCTTGTTTACATTAGCATTTATTTTTAGATTAATGAGTTGGTTCACTTTCAAAAAACAATATGAACCAAAAATAAAACTTAAAAAAGGATATTATTTCTCGTTTTGGGATTTTCTAAAAAAAGCCCCGAAAAATAACTTTGGCAAATTCACAATTTTCAGAGCATTCCTTAGTTTCACATGCACAATCTCCGGCGCACTACTCGCAGTTTATTTACTTAGATATTTAAAATTTGATTATTTAATTTACATGATAATCATTGTGGTAGGAGGGATATTTTCTTTCTTTGTAATAGAGTTATGGGGAAAGTTCGCAGACAAATACGGAAATTATAAAGTTTTAAGTTTAACAACAGTCATAATTCCTATAGTTCCAATCCTATGGGTTCTGCATCCATCACCTATTTATTTAATACTTGTTCCATCACTCGTAAGTGGGATTTCATGGGTGGGCTTTAATCTCGCTGCAAGCAATTTCATATATGATAATGTGCACAAGCAAAAAAGGGGGTTGGCTATTTCGTATCACAGCATGCTTTGTGGAATTGGTGTGTTCTTGGGCGCAGGACTCAGCGCACTTCTCATTAAATATCTTAAATCAACATTTATTGAACCAATTATTATGATTTTTATAATTAGTGCAATAGCAAGAATGATTATTGTGTTTTGGTGGATTCCAAAACTAAAAGAAATTCAGAAAACACAAAAATTTAAAGGTTCAAAATCAATAAAAAAACTACTTGCAAAAGAAGGAAAACATACTTTGCTCCAAGAACTTCATCAGATGACTTCAATGGGAAAGTATTTGCATTAAGATAAAAAGTTATTTAAAACCAAATGCATAAACTTTAATATGTTTAAGAAAAAGAAATGCCAAAATTGTGGAGAAAAAGTAGAAGGAAAAAATAAGTTTTGTTCTAATTGCGGATTTAAATTAAATGGGGAATCTAACCAAAATGAAGATTGGGGGTTGCTTGGTAAAGATGATTCTTCTGAAGATTTTTTTGGAAATTCTTTGTTTAATGGTTTTACTGGAAATATGCTTAATAAAATTCTTGGAAATACAATGAAAATGTTTGAAAAAGAAATGCAAAGAGTGCAGAGTAGTTCAGTAAGGCCAAGGACGAATTTTGAACTTTTTATTAATGGAAAAAGAATTGATCCTAGAAATATTAAAGTTACAAGGAAAGCAGTACAGAAACAATCGCAGAAAAAAGAAAGTATTGAATTGCCTTCAAAAAAATTAGAAGATTTTATAAAACTTCCGCAAGAAACTCCAAAGTCAAATATTAGGCGTTTTGCAGATAAAGTTATTTATGAAATTGAAGTGCCTGGTGTGAAATCAATTGAGAATGTTTCAATTAATCAAATTGGAAATAGTATTGAAATAAAAGCAACTTCAAAAACAAAGGCCTATTTTAAGGTGATTAATATTTCGCTTCCAATTGTAAGCTATAATTTGGAAAAAGATAAGTTGGTTCTTGAGCTTGGGGTGAATTAAAAAACTTTAAATAAGCTTTAATATAATTATTTCTATGAGGCTGTAGCTCATGAGGGCAACCCAAGTTTCCCTTACACTAACCCTTCCCTTTATTTTAAAGGAAATTGGTTTGCTACACTTCATAAATGAGGCTGTAGCTCAGTCTGGCCAGAGCACTGCTCTGATAAGTATGAACAAGTTCATTCATTCTGAACTAATACAATTCAGAAAGGCAGGGGTCCACGGTTCAAATCCGTGCAGCCTCATATTTATTAGGACAATCTTTAAAAACCATTTTTATATTAATAATTCATGGTAAAGGGAATGTATTATTATATAAAGCAAGCATGGAAAAAGCCTGAAAAGAAAACACTTAGAGAGAGGATGATTGAATGGAGAAAGTCTGGTGTTTTTACAAAAGTCGACAAACCACTTAGATTAGATAGGGCTCGTTCGCTTGGGTATAAAGATAAAAAAGGTTTTGTGGTTATTCGGGCAAGATTAAAAAGGGGAGGCCATAAACGTCCAAGGCCAAACAAGGGTCGAAGAAGTAAGCGACTTCATACAAGAAAGAATTTGAAAATGAACTATAAATGGATTGCAGAATCCAGAGTTCAAAAGAAATTCAAAAACCTTGAGATTTTAAATTCATATCTGATTGGAAAAGATGGGGTGCATTATTTTTATGAAGTAATTTGTGTTGACCCTCAAAGACCTGAAATAAAAAACGACAAAACAATAAATTGGATTTGTAAATCAACAAGCAAAAATCGTGTTCTTCGTGGAAAAACTTCTGCAGCTAGAAAGTCAAGAGGTTTGAGAAACAAATCCCCAATGAACAAGAACAGGCCAAGTGTAAGGGCTGGTGGGAGGAGGGGGAAATAGTTTTTGAGAGATATATTTCCAACTATCCAAATTTTTAAGAAGATAGATTAATTTTATTATTTCATGGTAAAGAAAGGATTCAATATTGGAGATTTGGTTTTAGTAGAAGAACTTATTCCTGGAGTTTCAGGACAGCCTTTTAGAACAGTTTGGCTTAAGGGAAAAGTAACAGGTTATCTTGGGAAAATGGATAGATATGATGGAAGAGTCGAAGGAGAAATTCCAAGAGATTATTATGAAGTTACTGTTACCGGAAGGAATCCGAGATCTCAAGCAGGTCCTGGCGCAATAATTCGTACGTTTGAAGAAGAAATAAGAGATAGAGGATAATTCTCCTAAACAATTATCTCACAATAGTTTCATTTTGATCAGGACCGACAGAAACAATCTTAACTTTCGCACCAATAGTTTTCTCTAAAAAGTCTATAGAATCTTTTAATCCATTAGGGAGATTATCATATGCTTTAATGTCTGAAATTTTTTTCTCGAATCCTTCAAATTCCTTGAAAATAGGTTTACGAAATCTCAATGAATCACAATCTCTGCTAAATTTTTCTTCACCATAACTTTCAACAAGACTAAACTTTTTAGCTCCAGAGATAGCATCGACTTTTGTTAAAATAATATTCATACCATTAAAATAAGTAGCAAATTTCAGAGCAGGAAGATCTGTCCAACCTGTTCTTCTCGGTCGTCCAGTTGTTGCTCCATATTCTTCAGCTGCCAAACGAATTCCAATTCCTTTTTCAAAATCATATTTAGAATTCATCAAAGAAATAATATTTGGATGAGAATGATTATACTTAACATTTCCTTTAATAACTTCGAAAGGAATTTTATATTTATCTAACTCAAATTTTATATCATGCTCTAACCCTTCTGCACAATAATTTTCAGATTCTTCTCCACCAAGTTCCGAAGGAAAGGGTCCTCCTCCAACACGAGTCATAAAGGGAAACTTCACAATGCCTAAAGGATAAATATTCCTCGCACAAAGACCGGTACCCGTCGCTGTACCATTCAAAGAAGGATCTGAAGAAGTTACATAAGGGTAAGTCCCATACTCAATACTTAACAACAAACCTTGTGCCCCTTCAATTAAAATCTTTTTACCTTCAGAATAAAAATCATTTATCTCAGTAATTGTATCTTTCACAAAGGGCTTTATCTTTTCTATAAAAGGTTTCAAATCAGAAATAATTTTTTCTGAATCAATTTCAACTTTTGGATAAAAAGATTTAACCTTTTCAAGTTTAGTCTTGAGAATATTTTCTTTCAAAAGGTCACGAACAAAAATCCCTCTTCGAGCAATTTTATCTGTGTAACACGGACCAATTCCCTTACCAGTGCTTCCAATTCCACCTTTTTTTGAAGAAGCATCTTTATCCAAATCTCTGGAAATATGGTAAGGCATTATTACATTCGCATCTTCGCTAATCATTAATTTATCATAAGAAATTCTTTCTTTATCAAGTTCTGCCAACTCAGTGCACAAGACCTTTAAATCTAAAACCATTCCATTTCCAAGAATATTTATTTTTCCATCTTTATCATAAATTATTCCTGTAGGCAACAAATGAAAAATTCTTTTCTTTCCATTAATAACTACTGTGTGTCCTGCATTATTTCCCCCAGTTCCTCTCACAACAACATCTGCCCAATATTTCGCAAAAAGATTAGAGAACTTTCCCTTACCAGTATCACCCCACTGATTACAAATAATTGCAACAGCACGACTTCCTTCAACAACCTTATCTAAAACATCTTTCATTTAAACCACGACGAAAAGGAAGGGGTTATTTAAAAGAATATCTGTTCTCCAAAACTCTTAAAAACTCCCTTTCTTTCTTTAATTTATGCCAACAAAACATTTCACAATAGAGCAAGCTAAAGAAATTGGAGAGCAATTAAATGTTGATTGGAGTAAGTTTGATGTTGAACAATTTAGGCAAGGAATGAATGTTGAACTTGAGCACGGGACAGAGAATTCTGTTACAAATGTAACAAACGACGACCATTTAATGACGGGAAAAATCGCCTTAGCACACCTTAATGAGTTTCCAGATTATTACACAAGATTGGAAAAAATGGAAAAAGAAGCTAAAGGTTTTTGGGGGAATAAAAAATAGTAAAGTATATTCTTTAAAATATATCTCCTAGAATATAAGTATTTAAAAAAAGGATAATTTAATAAAATCTATGGGAGAGAATAAATTTGAAAAAATAATTCACAATGGAGAATTAGAAGAGGCTCTTGAAAAAGTGAATTCCCCCTATCCTCTCGCAATAGAGTTATTTAAAAATGTTGGGGTAAATAGTATTTTGAATATGGATGAAGGTCTTGTGAAAAAATATCTGACACTAAATTCTTTTGTGGAAACATCTTTGCAGAAGAAATCTGAAGAAGTTTTGATTAGGCTTTCTAAAATAGAAAATTCTGAAAATTATTCTATTCAAGTTTACCTTAGAGAAGGGAAGATTCAAAGTTAATTTTTGAACTCCTTACTTTGCAAAACATTAAAAACTAATTTTTCTTAATATTAAAAAGAGAAAATGGAATTCACAATTTTTCATGTTATTTCAATTATAGGATTAATTCTAATTATTATTGGAACAATTATTTCTAAAAAAAACAAGGAGCAGAGGAAAATTTATTACATGCTTTTGATTTTTGGGGGGATATGTTTAGAAGTATATAGTATTTATATACAAGATATTATTTTTATAATTCTCCAAACAATCTTTATTATCACGGCTATTTTTGGGATAATTAGAAATTCAAAATGAAATACTTAAAACTTGCACAACTTTATGAAGAACTTTCTTCGACGACAAAGCGATTGAAGAAAATTGATATTCTTTCGGAATTTTTAAAACAACTTCCTGAAAAAGATAAAGATGTTTTATATTTGTTGTTGGGAGATATTTATCCTGAGTATGATGAGCGAAGAATTGGAATTAGTAATCAACTTGCAATTAAAGCACTTTCAAAAGCGACTGGTATAAATTTGAAAAAAATTGTTTCTGAATGGAAAGTTATTGGGGATTTGGGGAAAGTTGCAGAGAAATTTACTTTGCATAAAAAACAAATTACTTTGAGTTCATTTAATTTGGCAACAGAAAATGTTTTGGAAAATTTGAGAAAACTTCCTGAACTTGTGGGAAAGGGGACTGTCAATAAAAAATTAGGTTTAATTACTGAACTTTTAACTTCTGCTCAGCCAATAGAATCAAAATATTTAATTCGAACTTTGATTGGCGATTTAAGAATTGGAATTCAAGAGGGCACTGTTAGGGAATCTTTAGCTATTGCGTTTTTTAAAAAACAAGATGCTTCAAAAGTTCAGGCAGCAATAGATAAATCAAATGATATTGCAGTTGTTTTTCAAATTTCTAAAAAAAGAAAATTAAAAGATTTAGAAAAAATAAATCTTGAAGTTGGGAAGCCGATTAAGGCCATGCTTGCTCAGAAGGCGAAAGATATTGAGGACGCGTTTCGGCAATTGGGCAAACCTTTAGCAATTGAATATAAATATGATGGGTTTAGATTATTGATTCATAAAAAAAATAATAAAGTTAGTTTGTTCACGCGAAGTTTAGAAAATGTTACAAAGCAATTTCCAGAAGTTGAAGAATATGTGAAGAACTTTGTTAAGGGGGATTCTTTTATTTTAGATTCAGAAGCTGTTGGTTATGATAAGAAGACAAAAAAATATACAGATTTTCAGGCGATTTCTCAGAGGATTAGAAGAAAATATAATATTAAGGAAATGCAAAAAAAA
>CAZTPM010000013.1:0-11296 GCA_964615065.1 Candidatus Woesearchaeota archaeon | reverse complement strand
CATCAAAACCACAACATATTGAATAGAAAAATAAAAAATCATCAAGGGGATTAAAGGAATCTTAACTGCACGATTATATAAAAAACACGAAATAAGCCCATAATTTAAACCTTTATTTTTTAAATCCGCTAAAAGTGGATACCACATATAAATCGGCCCTGTTGATAAAATTCCTCCTACAATAACATAAAACCATTTTTTAATCCCCTTTTCTTTTAAATGCTTCATTATAAATTTGGGGGTTATAAAATAATTAATAAAACTCATTAAAACAAATACCAAAATAAAAACAGGAATTACCTTATAAATAATTTGACTAAAAAAGCTTAAACTATCTAAATAAACTTTTTGATTAAATATTGAAAATAAAAGATACATTATAATTATTACCCCTAAAAAATACCATGAAGCTGGAAGTTGTTTTAATTTATTTTTTAAATTCATTTTAACACCCCTAAAATTAAAACTGTTAAAACAGCAACAATAATTGCAAAAACAAAAGAACTTGAATTTCTTATAATTGCAAATTTTTTACTAAGAATTGAAGATTCTGCTGGGAGTTGTATTAAACCAACAGTTACCCATGAAACTAAAAATGCTGTAACAACAATTAAACCAACACCTTGATTTAACATTTCTCCACCAAAAATATAGCTTGTTATAGGATTCCCTGCAGAAATACTTCCAATTAAACTCCCGACAATTGAATCAAAAAAAATATTTTGATTAAATACAGATACATAAAAGAATTTTGGAATTAATGCAGAAATTAAACTTATAAGTAAGATAGTTCCTAAAATCATAGGGAATACTTTTCCTAAAGCTCTTCCTGCTTGTATAAAAGATTTTTTTAATTTAAAATTCATTTTATTTTCTCAAAATCTTTTGTTAAGATATCTAACATATTTATATTATAAGTAACAACAGCTGGATGATATAAAGGTATTATTTTCATAGAACCAAAAAGAGTGCTAACAGAAAAAACTTTTCCATGAATTTTGCTTATTCCTTGAATTTCTTCTCTTAAATTGAATTTTTTCATTACATAAGAAGTTGCAAAATTTCCTAAACAACAGATTATTTTTGGTTTTATAATTTCAATTTGCCTATCTAAATAAAATGAACAAGCAGTTATTTCTTCTGAAGTTGGATTTCTGTTTTCTGGCGGCCTACACTTTATAATATTAGTAATATAAATTTCTTCTCTTTTCAAACCAACAGAATTTAAAAGCTCATCAAAAATTTTTCCTGCTTGCCCAACAAAAGGTTTTCCTTGTTTGTCTTCATTAAAACCAGGAGCCTCACCAATAAAAATTATCTCAGAATCTAAAGAACCTTCACCAATAACTGGATTTGTTTTCGTTTTCCATAACTCACATTTTTTGCAAACTTCAATGTGCTCCTTTATTTTGTTTATTAATTCTGTTTTATTCATTTTTTCTTAAAATTTAGAATATACCCTTTTTTTTATTATCATCATATTTTTATTTCTATTTCCCTAATTATCCACTTAAATATTTTCTCATATTTCTTATCATATCTAACTATTGGGATTAGATTAACTAAAGCGTCTACAAATTTCTTGTCATAGGGAATCTTTTCCAATATCTGAATATCATTTTCTTTGAAATATTTTTCCATTTTTTTAGTAAACTTTTTGTTTAAATCCCATTTATTTATAACTACCCCAAACGGAATTTTAAAATGCTTAACTATTGTCATTGCTCTTTTAAAATCATTAAAAGCAGAAGGCGATGGTTCTGTTATTATTATTGCAAAATCACTTCCAGAAACAGAAGCAATAACAGGGCACCCAATTCCAGCAGCAGAATCAACTAATAAATAATCAGAATTAATTTGCTCTGCTTTTTTTCTTGCCATTTCTTTTACATTAAACACAACTTTTCCTGAACCAGATTCACCGATTTTTAATTGCCCTGAAAAAATAGGAAAATCTTTCTCAACTATCCCTATTTTAGCATTTTCTACTTTTTTCAAAACAATCGCATTTTCAGGACAAACTATTCCACAAGTTCCACATCCCTCACATCTTAAATAATCAAATATCGGTTTATTTTTTTTCTCGTCCCATTTTATTGCTGAAAAAACACAACTACCTAAACATTTTTTGCAGCCAGTACATTTTTCCTCTATTAATACTGCCTTTTCAGCAGCCTCTATTCCAACCTCTTTATCAAATTTTTTTATCCCTAATACCAGAGCAAGATTAGGCGCATCAACATCACAATCAGCAACAACTATTTTATTCTTTTTACTTAACATCAATGCTAATGAAGCTGTTATGCTACTTTTCCCTACTCCACCTTTTCCTGATAAAATTGTTATTGTTTTCATTTTAAAATAATCCTCTTTGCAATTTCATTTGTTTGAAAAATTTTTATTTTATCTCCTTTTTCCAAATTTATATAATCTCTATTATTATCTGCAACTAAAACACCAGGTCCTCGAGTTATTTCTATTTCAATTTTATTGTCTTCAGAAACTATTTTTGATTCTTGTTTTTTTGTAATATTATTAAATGCAATTCCAATTCCTTTTTCAAATTCTTTTCTTGCTATTGAATAAAAATAAGCTCCTTGTGAACTCCCATAATTTGTTGCAATAACCAAACCATCTCCAATAAAATCTTTTTCAAAATTTTTTACTTTTAGTTTAAATCTTAAAGCTTCAGTTGGCAAACTATTTCTTATAACAATATCATTAACTCCAACCAAACTCCTTGTTTCAAAAGCCCCTTGATAAACGGCTTTTAATTTTTTTATTTCTTGAACTTCAAATTCTTTTTTATTAAACTTCCCCAAAACTTCTTCAATTTTTGTTTCATGTCCTTTATTAGAAATCGGGCTTCCTTTAACTAAAATCTTTGGGATCCCAGAATAAATTCTTTCAGCAATTAAAAAAATTCCATCTCCCCCATAACAAATAACAATTTCCGGATTCTCTTCATTGTATTCAAATCCTTTTTCCTTTACTTTTTCCTTTAACTCTTCAATTTCTTTTCCAACAACTGCAATTTTCATTTAATCTCCTCAATTATTTTTCTTATGCTTTCGTCTTCAATCGGCAAACATTTTGAATATTTTTCAAGAAATTCTTTTTTATAAGGAATCTTTGCAATAATTTCAACATTATATTTTTTAGCCAAATCTTGTATTATTTTCTCATCACCAATATCACTTCTATTTAAAACAATTTTTCCAGGAACATTTAAAATTTTCAATAAGTTCAATATTAATTCAAGATCATGTGCACCTAATGGAGTTGGTTCTGTTACAGCAATAGCTAATTCACAACCATTTAAGGCAGATATTACATCACAATGAGTTCCAACAGATGTGTCAAATAAAATATAGTCATATTTTTTCTTAATCTCATCTACATATTCTTTAGCAGCATCTACTACAAATTCAGAAATTGGCTCATTTAACTTTAGTTCAGCTGACACCAAATCTATACCATACTTGCTGCCAAAATATATTTTTCCAATTTCTTTTTTACTTTCACTAATTGCTTTTACAGGACAAGAAATAATACACGCTCTACAACCAGAACATTGTTCTGGTATAAATATAGGATACTTATCCTTAACCTGAACTATTGAATTTGTTCTGCAGACTTGGCTACATTTCCCACATTTTATACATTTATCAAAATCCCATTTAGGTATTAATTGTGTCACATCTTTTACTTTTTTTCTATCTATACCAAGAATAATATGGTCATTTGGACAGTCAACGTCTGCATCTACTAATAAAACTTTACTTTTTTTTGCCAGTTCAACTGCTAAAGCTGTTGCAATAGTTGATTTCCCAGTCCCACCTTTCCCCCCTGTAATTGCAATTTTCATTTTAAATAAACTTTTTATTTACTACTTTTAATTTCATTCCTCATTTCCCTTTTTAATAGCTTTTAAATTCTCTTCTATAAATTTTTTTGGTAAATATCTTTCAATCTTTTTTCCATCTATCTTAAGATTTAACTTTTTAAGTATCACTCCCAATAAAACCATATTCATGGATTTTTTATTATTATATTTTTTTAATAAATCATTTTGCAATCTCTTTTCCTTTAAATCATACTCTAAATCTGCTTTTTCAATCAAAGGATTTTCTATTTTTTGCCTGGAAAAAATAAGATAAGCATTACTTTCACCAAACCTTACCAAAGGAGAATACTCGTGAGTTAAAGCTATTTGATATCCTTGACCTTTTAAAATATCAGCTAAAATAAGACTAAGCAATTTTATTCCTTGTCCTGCAGTCCCACGCAAAATTAATTTAGTCATTTTTAACAATTCCTATTTCATTATCTTTAAGAGCTCTATTTTCTTCGCATATTTTATAAGTTTTTTTAATCTCTTTAAACACATCAGCAACATTCTTACCCATTTTTCTAGCATAATTTATTATACAAGGAGAAATAACCTCAACAAAAGAAAATCCCTTGTATTCTAATGCTTCTTTTAAACATTTTTTAAGATGTTCCTTGAATACTGGACTTGTTCTAGCATAAAAATATTTTTTATTTGAAAGTAAAATTCCTTGCGTATTTATTGGTTGAACAATATTCCCTTTGGGGGTAGTTATTGTTATCCCTCCAATCCTTGTTGTCGGCGATAATTGTCCACCAGTCATAGCAAATACTTCATTATTATTACAAATAACAGTTATATTATCACTTCTTCGAGCAGCATGAATTAAGTGATTCCCTCCAATTCCTAAAAGGTCTCCATCACCAGAAAATACCATTACATTTAATTTTGGATTTACTTTTTTAATACCAACTGCTAAAGGTATCGCCCTACCATGTATTCCATGAACAGAATCTAAATTAAAATAAGCAGCGCCTCTCCCAGTACATCCTATACCTGATACAACAACAGTATTTGTTTTATTTAATTTATCTAAAACCTCACAAGTAGAATAAAATAAAGTATGAAGTCCACATCCAAGACACCATCCCAAAGGCAACATTTCTTTTCTAACAAATCTTTGAAAGCTCACTTTCTATCTCCTTTAATGAAATTTTCCCTCCTAACTGAGTTATTAATTTAATATCTCTTTTAAGAAAAGCTTCTAATTCATTTTTATATTGTCCATCATTCATCTCAATTACAATAATCTTTGAATATTTCTTTGCTATTTCTCTTAATTCTTCTATTATTGGGAATAATCTTATTGGTCTAAATATAGAATAATTTTCTTTTAAAGATAAAATCACCCTCGAACTTATTCCATAGGCAATTAATAATGTATTTGATTTTTTATTTTCAATATACTCATAAAAATTATATTTTTTAGATACATCTAAAATTTCTTTTTTTCTTTTTTCATACCATTTTCTATAAACAGTTGAATCTTTTGTTTTAGGAATTCCGTCCTCACTTGTTAAACCAGTAAAATGTCTTTTCCCCTCCCCTAATGGTTTTAATTTTCTTTTTTTAATAGAATATTTTATTTTTTCTAAATCAACTGTTTCATACATATGACTTATAATCCCGTCTGTTAATAAAATAATTGGAGAAAGTGAATCTTCAGCAGCATTCATAGATTCAATTGTATATTTATAACATTCTTCTACTGAATTTGGATAAAAAACAATATTAATATAATCCCCATGGCTACCATGTTTTGCTTGCAAAATATCACTTTGTGAACCTAAAGTAGGCATACCTGTAGAAGGACCAACTCTTTGACAATCAACTACCACTAAAGGAGCTCCAAATTTAAAAGATACACCTATTGATTCTTGTTTCAATGAAAAACCAGGACTAGAAGTTGCTGTCATTGCTTTAGCACCAGCTAAAGAAGCACCAATACACATATTTATAGATGCTATTTCATCTTCTCCTTGAATAAATTTAAGATTCTTTAATTCAACTTGCTTTTTAACTATGCCTTGCATAATCTCTGATGCAGGCGTAATAGGATAAGAAGAAAAAAATTCTAAACCTGCTGTTAAAGCCCCTTCTACAATAGCTTCATTTCCTGATAAAAGTTTTTTCTTCATTTTTTATTTTTGTATATAAATTTATTTAAATCCTTTTATTTTTTATTGAATAAAACAAACATCAACTAACATTACTTTTTTATCTCTTGCAAACCCCATAGCAAGAGAACTAATTACTGTCAATTTTCCTGTTCCACCTTTTCCACCTGTAACTGCTATTTTCATTTATATTCCCTCCCTCCAAATATAACTGTGCCTAATCTAATCATGTTGCTTCCTTCTTTTATTGTTACTTTGTATGAATTTGACATTCCAATAGATAATGTTTTCATATTTACTCTTGGCAAATTAAGAGCCCTGATTTTCTCGAATATATTTTTTGTTTTTCTAAAATATAGTCTTGAATCTTCTGGATTTCCGAATCTAGGACCCCATTGTCATTAAACCTTCTAAATTCAAATAATTGAGTTTTGATATTTCCTTAGCTAAATTTTTAATAATAGTATATTCTGGCTTCATGCCCGCTTTTGTCATTTCACTACCAATATTTATTTCTATATAAACTGGCATTATTTTTCTATTCTTTCTGCTCTTTTATTAATATCATTTGCTTTTAAAAATCCTTGTAAACCACCAACATGGTCTTCATGATTATGAGACAAAACAACAATATCAATATCTCTCGAATTTATTTTTAATTATTTCATATTATAAAGCAAGATATCAGAATCAGCTCCTGCATCAAATAAAACTTTCTTGTTATTTTCAATCAAACAAGAAAATCCCCAATCTGCTTTTAGCCCTTCTTTAGCATTATTATCATAAACTATTGCTATTTTTATTACCATGATGAAAAACCCCTTACTTCTCTTACGATTTCACCAAACTTCTTTTTCTCTTTTTGATTCATTTCTTTTATTTTTATAATTGGGATAATATCAAAATTTTCTTTTATAGTTTCTTTAATTATTTTTAAAAGTTGTTCTCTTATTGGAACATGCAAAAAAGGTAAAGCTAAAACTACAATTATTTTATTTTTTATCCCTAATAAAAATCTTTTCCTAAGCTTTTTCGGGTTACACCTGTGGTGTTCTATTTTAATATCTCTTATCATGCCTAACTCAACAAGATTTCTATCAAATTCTGGGTGTTTTGTTTTTTTCAAAGTTTTCTTGATTTCTTCTATTGTTATTGTTTTTATCATCTTCCTCTACCGACCACTGCCTCCCCCCATTCCTCTACCCTCTCTGGGGCCTCTGCCAAGTCCTTTTCCTCTTCCTTGTCCTAAACCTCTTCCCATACCTTGTTCACTCCCTCTTCCCTGCCCAGTTCCTTGTCCTGTCCAATTGCTTTGATTATAACCTTGATTTAAATTTACGTTCGTGTCTTTATTTTTAGAGTCTTCATCAAGTAAAATAGCTCCTTGAGGGCATGAGGTGGCTGCTTGTCTAATGCAGTTAGAATTTTCGTCTTTTATTCTTGCTTTTCTATTTATTATTTCTATTCCTTCAGGACATATATTCGCACAAATTCCGCAACCTACACATTTGCTTTCATCTATTTTTGCTTTCATTTTAAATACCTCTTATTATGAATACCTATTCATTTATAAATTTAACTATTAACTAATTATTATTCCTTTTCTTTCCTTTTTATTTTTTTCTTCAATTATCTCGTTAATATTATTTTTAATTATTTCTGTTGCTTTTTTGATATTTGGTTCTCTGATAATTACAGCTACAAACTTATCTTTTAATCTTTTAATGTTTGGACCCATCATTTTTCCTACTAAAACTTCAATATTTGTTAAAGCAGAAGTTGTTGCTTTAGCTTTGCCTGGATCTCCATGGATTCTTGCTTCATCTTCTCTGTATTTAACATTTTTTCTTGTTTCAATAAAACTTAATTTTCCGTTAGAATATCCCCATACTTGAAAGAACTTTGACATTCCTATATGATCATCTGGTTTTATTATTTTGCCATCGTCTGTACCAATAGCAATAGTTAATTCTTCTTTAATGTCTTTTATTGCATTTTGAGGACAATTTTGCAGACATAATCCACAATTTATACATTTATTTTGATCAATTACAGCAATTCCTTTTTTAATATCTACAGAAATAGCACCTACTGGACATTTGCTTTCACAAATTCCACAACCTACACATTTATTTTTACTTATGTTTAACATTTTTATTTATTTGAATTTAAATATTCTATTTTTAATTTTTGTCACTTCTTTAAATGATTTCAGTTCTTTGTTATAAATTAACCCAAGATGATATTTTAATGTTTCTTTATCTGTAACATTAGGATAAGTGTTGGCAAAATCTTTTTTTTCAAGAGAAGATAAAGAAACTTTTTTCAGTTCTTGAATTTTTGCTTTTTTAATAATGGAGCTGAATATGGGTTTTATATTTCTTTCATCATCCCCCCTGGTTTTTCTAAAACTCTTAATGTAATTTCTTCACCTTCATAAAAACATTTAAGTTTCCCATTACCACATACTCTATCCCCTAAACGAAATAAAGTTTTTAATTTTTCTTCTTTAATTATATATTCATAAACTTTTCTTTCCCATATTTCATTTCTTAAATATTTCATTTTCCAGTTACCTCTTCAAAAATTTTAGGGTTTCTTTTATATAATTTTTCTGCAGCAATTATCCCTTGGTTTACTACCATTTCAGTTCCTCTTAATAAATGTTCTAAACCTGCTTTTCCAGATATTTCAAGTGTTTTTGGCTTGCCTGTTTTTGGAAGAGTGATGTCATAAATTACTATTTTTGGATTTGCTTTTACTAATTCTTCTGCTATTTCTAATGCTTTTTTATTATTATCTTTAATACTATTTGGATTTAATAAATCAGTTTCTGCAAAAGCAGAAAAATCTTGCAAAGGCTCTGCTCCTTTTTTTGTCACATTAATTGCCGCATCTATTTCAGGCATTAATAAATAATCTCTAATTTTATCTTCACTTGTATATTCTGCGACTCCCTGTTTTATTTCATTTGCTTCTTTAGCTAATTTCTCAACTTTTTCTACTGTTCTGTTAATTAAAAAAAGTTTTGCAGCTCCTTCTTTTACTAATTGTCCAGGTAATTCTTTTCCTACACCTCCTGCTCCGAAAATAACAATTGTTTTTCCTTTTATTCCATTTTTTCCTAATTCTTCAAATTTTCTTTTTAAAGGAAGCAATAAACCTTCGATATCTGTATTATAACCAACTAATCCTTTTGTTATATTATTTCTATCAATAAAATTAACAGATTTCAAAGTTTGTGGCTCTACTCTATCTAAATATTTGAATTGTTCTTTCCATCCGCTGCCAAATCCTCCTCCAATATATTTAGGATCTAATTTTAATCCTTGAACTATGACTTCTGCGTTCTTTGGATTTCCAATAAAATATATTGCTCTGTAATTTAAATTCTGTCTTTCAAATAATGTATTCCACATTAATGGACTTAATGCACCATAATCTTTTCAGTTAAAAATGCCAAATACCCTCTTATATTTTTCAAATTATTAAGATTCAATAATGAAAAATCTCTTGAAAACTCTTTGTTATTCCCCCTAATAATTTTTTGTCTTTTCTGTCTTCCTTTTTCATTAAATAAAAAATCATTTTTTCCTGGAAGCCAAGCTGGATAAAGATAACCTTGTTCTATTAATTCTCTTAAATTTGAAGGATTTTTATCTGCCATTTTTTAATACTTATTCTTTGCAATAAGGACACGAACTTTTACTTGGAGTTCCTTTTACACATTTTTTGTAAAGTTCTGCATGTTCTTCACTACAAAAAGATTTTTTTATCTTATTTTTAAATTCTGGAACTTTTACTTCTGCAAATATCTCCTCGCCTTTTCCAATTTTAATTCCACAATATTGACATTTCTTTTTAAATAAACTCATCTTCCCTCCTCCTAATTTCTTCAAAAACAGAATTAGCTGCAATTGCTCCTTCTCCACAAGCTGTTATAACTTGTTTTAAAGAATTATTTGTTATATCTCCAGCAGCAAAAACACCATCCAAAGAAGTTTCTTGTTTTTTATTTACTACAATGTAACCTTTTTCTGTTTTTAATCTAAGTTGATTTAAAATCTTTTCATTCGGAATAGAACCTATTTCAATAAAAACTCCATCAACTTTTAAATCTTTTTTTATATTTAATTTAACTCCTTTAACAGAATTTACCCCATAAATTTCTTTAATGTTAGCATTAAAAATAAGTTTTATTTTTTTATTTTTTTCAACCTGTTTTACCCAAGCAGGTTCTGCTCTAAAAAAATTTTCTTTTCTGTAAATTATATAAACTTTTTTTGAATATTCAGTCAATAATAAAGCTGCTGTTAAAGCAGCATTGCTTCCTCCAACAACAGCAACTATTTTATTTTTAAAAAAAGCAGCATCACAAGTTGCACAATAACTAACTCCTTTGCCTAAAAATTTGTCTTCTCCTTTAATATTTAATTTTCTTTTTTCTGTTCCAATAGCAAGAATAATTTTTTTTGCCTTGTAAGTTAAATTATTGGTTTTAATTTCAAAAACTTTATTTTTTTTAATCTCCTTAACTTCTTCTTGTTTGATTTCTCCTTTTAATTCTTTTACATGATTTATTAATTGTTTAGTTAATTCAAATCCTGTTATATTATTCTGAGTAGGAAAATTACAAACCCTATGTGCTTCTGATATCATTCCTCCAGGCAGTTTTCCAATAATCTTAGTATTGAGCAAATATCTAATAGCATAAATTCCTGCTGTTAATCCTGCTGGACCTGCTCCGATTATTATTAAATCATAAATTTTTTCTTTTGCTTCATTTTCCATTTTCTAATTTCAAGATAAATCAATTACTTCTGCTAATTCTTCTTTTAGAGATTCTTTCGGACGCAAACCAATAAATGTTTTAATTACTTTTCCGTCTTTGAAAAGTTTCATATTTGGTATGCTTTGAATTTGGTATTGCATAGCAAATAGCTGGTTTTCTTGAATTTCTGTATTAAGCTTACCTATTTTCAACTTGCCTTCTAATTCTTCTGATAACTCTTCTAATGCTGGAGCCATCATTAAACAAGGTTGACACCAAGGTGCCCAAAAATCAACTAAGATAGGAATTTTTGAATTAAAAACTTCTTCTTCAAAATTTTTATTTGTTATTTCAATTGTTTTTGACATTTTTATTTTTTCCTAAATTTAATTAAATTTTTATGTGTAAAAGAGTATTTAAACAAATCGGAATATCTTTAAATATTTCTACAAAAATGAGATTGTGCGACCAAGGGACATATGTCCTAGGATAATTCTAACCGAAAATTAGTTCGCA
>CAZTPM010000012.1:0-11624 GCA_964615065.1 Candidatus Woesearchaeota archaeon | reverse complement strand
GCGAACTAATTTTCGGTTAGAATTATCCTAGGACATATGTCCCTTGGTCGCACACGGGAGAAGAATTAAACAAACCCTTCAGCATTATTTTTAAATTTTGATTTAACTAAAAAACCAATTGTTGTTGCTAATTCAGAATAGGTTTTGCAATGCCGAAAAAATCCACCCTCTAAAACAATAGTGTATTCTGTAGAATCATTTTCAATAATTTCGAATTGCATTTTAAGCTTCAAACTCTTTTTCACTAACAATTACCTGTCCGTCAATTATAGCTTTTCTAACAATTTTTCCTTTTCTTTTTGCAAGTTCGCGTATTTTTAAATAATCTTTTTCTCCTTCAGGCAAAACTAAATCTTTAATTAAAAAAGTATGATTAATTTCTGCTGATTTAAATTCTGGTTTACTCGTGCCATTTAGAGTATCAAAAACAAAACTTTTTTTAATTTCTTCATCTCTTGTAATTAATTTACAAAAATCTGCTTTTGGGGATTCGTCTTTGTTTTTTGATTTTGCAGATTTTGGGGCCTTTGGTTTTATCTTTAATTTTTCTTCTCCAACTTCAAAGCTTAATCCAAAAAATGCTTTTGGGAATTTATCTAGCAAATTCAAAATCTCTTTTCCAGACATTTCGTTTTCAATTAAATATCTTTTAACTCCTTGAAATTGTTTTTTTCCTTGAAATTCAAGTTTTCCTGTTAAATCAGAAGTTGAAACAATTGCTCCAGAGATTTTTGTTTTTTTCTCCCCTAATTTTTCAGCTAAAATTTTGACTAATTCATTTCCAAACTCTGCAGAAGTATTTATTGTGTATTTTTTTCCAGAGCATTTTACTCTTATTAATGCCCTATTGTTAAATTCTCCTTTGCTAAATTTTTGAAATTGCAAATGTGCTTCTTCACCAGAATTTCCTTCAAACACTTTTTTTATAAAGTTCATATTTTCACTTATCGAAAACTCCTTATAAATTTTTCCTATTTTTAGAAGGGTTTTTAAATTTCAATAACTTTTTTAAAAGAGTAGAAAATGGAAGACCCTTATTTACAAAAAATTATGACTGCTGCAGTTCTTTTTGCTTTAGTAGTGCTAACCTTTTTTTTATTAAAGCCTATTCTCTTTTCAATGATTACTGGATTAATTTTGGCTTTTATTTTTTCTCCAATTTATAGGTGGCTTTTTAAAAAAACAAAATGTAAAAATCTGTCTGCAGCAATTATTTGTATTTCATTAATTTTAATAATAATTTTGCCTTTGATTTTTTTAACTCCTTTATTTGTTAATCAGGCAGTAAAAATTTATATTTCTTCTCAGCAAATGAATTTTGTAGAGCCTCTTGAAAAAATTTTCCCATCTTTGTTTGTTTCTGAAGAATTTTCAGCACAAATTGGTGCTTCAATTTATTCTTTTGTTACACGAATCACAACATCTTTAGTAAATTCTCTCTCAACATTAATAATGAATTCTCCTGTAATATTTTTGCATTTGTTTGTTATGTTTTTTACATTTTTCTTTGTCCTTAGGGATGGTAAAAGTTTAGAAAGTTATATTAAAAGTTTAATGCCTTTTTCAAAACAAGTAGAAGAAAAATTATTTGAATACTCTAAGGGAATTACTACTTCTGTTTTGTATGGGCAAATAGTTATTGGTTTAATTCAAGGAATAATTATTGGGGCTGGTTTTTTAATTTTTAGAGTTCCTAATGCTCTTATATTGACTTTGCTTGCAGTTGTTGCAGGAGTCTTTCCTGTAATTGGAACAGCAATTGTTTGGTTGCCAGTATTAGTTTATCTTTTAATTGCAGGAAGCCCCTTATCTGCACTTGGAATTTTAATTTTTGGAACAATTTCTTCAAATATAGACGGTTTTATTAGACCTTTCTTTGTTTCAAAAAAAGTAAAATTACATCCAGCAATAATTCTTGTTTCAATGGTTGGTGGTTTATTTGTTTTTGGAATTCTTGGGTTTATTCTTGGGCCTTTAATAATTTCTTATCTTCTTATCTTCTTAGAAGTTTATAGAAAAAAAGATGTTCCTGGATTAATAGTTAATAAATAATTCCAGATAAATATAAAAACCAATTTTTCTATTTATTTAAAAGATGGAATTAAAAGTTAAATTTCTAAAATGGTCTGCAGGAGTTCCTGTGGCAATGCTGAATAAAAAATCAGCTGAAAAATTAGGAATAAATCCAAATGATAGGGTTTTAATAAAAACCACCGGGAAAAAAACAAGAACCTTATCAACTGTTATAGGTCTTGTTGAAAAAATTGTCAACCAGGAACAAATTGGATTATCTTCTGAAGTTAGAAAAGCAATGGACTTAAGGCCAGGGCAAAAAGTAGATGTGAACCTTTCCCCAAATCCAAAAAGTTTAGAATATATTAAAACAAAATTAGCAGGCCAAGCTTTTTCTGAAGAGCATATTTCTCAGATTATTAAAGATCTTGTAAGCAATTCTTTATCAGAAGCAGAGGTCTCGCTTTTTATTTCTGCAGTACATAAACAAGGAATGACTATAAAAGAAACTATTTTTTTAATTAATGCAATGGTAAATGCTGGAGAGAGAATGTCAATTAGTGGAAAATATGTTGTTGATAAGCATTCTATTGGGGGAATCCCTGGAAATCGGACAACGCCAATTATTGTTTCTATTTGTGCTGCAGCAGGATTAAAAATGCCTAAAAATTCTTCACGAGCAATTACAAGTGCAGCAGGGACAGCAGATGTTATTGAGACCTTGGCGAAAGTTGAATTTTCAAAAAAACAATTACAATCTATAATAAAAAAAGTAGGTGCTTGTTTGGTTTGGGAAGGACCAATTGGAATTGTTCCTGCAGATTCTAAAATAATTAAGATTGAAAAAAGATTAAAAATTGATCCTAAAGATCAACTGATTGCTTCGATTATGTCAAAGAAAATAGCAGCAGGAGCAAAATATCTTTTAATTTGTATCCCTTATGGGAAAAATGCTAAAGTAACAAGGCAAGGTGCCTTAGATTTAAAGAAAAAGTTTGAACAAATTGGTAGACATTTTAAGAAAAAAATAAAAGTTGTTTTAACAGATGGTTCTCAACCAATAGGAAATGGTGTCGGGCCTGTTTTAGAAATGAGAGATGTTTTAGATGTGTTGGATCAAAATAAAAAAGGGCCAAAAGATTTAGAAGATAAATCAGTTTTTTTAGCAGGTGAAATTTTTGAAATGGTTGGAAAAGTAAAAAAAGGAAAAGGAATTGAACTTGCCAAAGAAATTTTGGCTTCTGGAAAAGCTTTTGAAAAATTTAAACAAATTATAAAAGCACAACAAGGAGAAGTTAAAGAGTTGGGTTTAGGAAAATACAAAAAAGAAATTGTTGCTCAAAAAAAAGGGAAAGTTTATGAGATTTTGAATAAGAAAATAAATTCTCTTGCCCGAGAAGCAGGTTGTCCTATTGATAAATTTTCAGGAGTTTATTTACAATGTAAATTAGGAACTAAATTAAAAAAAGGTGACCCTATTTTAATAATTTATGCTGAAACAAAATCTCGTTTAAACCAAGCTGTTAAATTTTACAAAGATGAAAAACCTATTTTGATAAGGTAGGGCATATCACAATTATATTTTTAAACTTGTATTTTTTGTTTTGTTTATGGGGAAATCAAATTATAAAACAAAACTTGTTGAATATTTTAAAAAAAATCTAAGAAAAAATTATCCTTCTGAAACATTGAAGTGGGCTTTAGTAAACCAAGGTTATTCTCGGACAGAAGTTCAAACAGCTATTGAACAAGCAACAAAAGAACTTGCTGAAAAAGCACCTGTGATGAAAGAAAAACCAAAAATTTCGTATGAAATAATTGATGAAAACAATAAGCCAATTATTTTAAAAAAACCTTGGTGGAAAAAGGTTTTTGATTGATTCTTAAAAATGAAACGCCGTCACCAGGAATCGAACCTGGATGTCCGATAGGACCCTGGGTTAATGGTGAAATAAAAATCCTTTCAGCTTCTGGAAATTTTGGATTCACTCTCAAACCAGGTGGAATACCATTCTCCGCATGACGGCTCAATATTAGAATTATTTGATTGGTTTTAAAGATTTCGAAAGCCTGCAGAGAGATTTGCACCCCCGACCTCCAGTTTACGAAACTGATGCTCTACTAACTGAGCTATGCAGGCGTTTTTGTGAATAGTGAATCTATTTTAGTTTTTTTTACAATGTAGCTTTTCTTTTTCCTGACAAAGGAAGGAAACATGACCCAACTTGCTTGTGGCTTTTTCTAAAAGAAAAACCCATTTTCTACCAACGTAGTTTCTTTTCTAAAGAAACCCGTGAGCTATGCAGGCGCTTTTCAAAAGCATCCAAAACCCTTGAGTCTGGACTTAATAAAAAAATATGATCTTCTTTAAATCTTAGCCCACGATAAACCTTTTGTAATAATTCTCTTTTTGCCTTGTCTTTGTAAAAACTCCAGTATTGATTTGGTTTGGTTTTTGCTAAAATTTTCCAAAAAGCATCCTCAACATTTGGGTTTGGGTATTTAGTAAAAACTATGCTTCTGCATTCTTCTCCTGGGAAGTCAACACCCCTTGAACATTTTGTGGAAAACAGTAAATCAATTTTTCCTTTTTTAAAGTCTCTAACTCTTTTTCCAATTGTATCTTCTTTTTGCAAATCTTTTATTTCTATTTTCGTAATTAAATTACCCAATTCAAAATCTTTTTTTTCTTGTTCTGTTGGGAGGTCTGCAAAACTATTTATATGAACTAAAACAGGCTTTTTTGCAACCTCAACACATTTGTCAAGGGCTTTTAAATAATCTTTTCTTTGAAATTTTCCAGAACTAAAATTAGAATATTTGCAGTCCAATTCTAAACCTGTTCTTTGAACTTCAATAGCTCCTTGTTGTTCTGTTTCTGCCTCTATAATTTCAAAATCTTTCAAACCAAAGACATCTCTAAGGACTTCAGGAGAATGCAAGGTTCCAGACATTAAAACAATTTTTTTATTCTTATCAACCATTTCTTGAAACTTTTTTGCAAGGTTGGTAGTAACTAAATTAACAATTAAACCATCTTTCTTGCTTATCAAAGCATATGTTTCATCAAAAAATTCATCAAACATTCTTGTAATACTCACCACTTCATGAATATAATTTTCAGAATCAAAATTTTGAATAATTTCTTGAGAATCCAAAATAAAACAAAGCAATTCAAAAATTTCTGTTTTTTTTAATTCAAAAATTTCCTTGGAAAAAATTGCCTTTGAAAGTTCTTTATCTTTTTTTATTCTTTTTAAAATTTCATTCAAACTATTTAGAAAAATTTCTGCCTCATCATTTTCAGGATAAATATAAGACAAAGAATTTTGTAAGTAGTCAATGTTTATACTACTTGAACTTGAAAAACTATCTAAAAATTCATCGCACTCGTCTATTATTTCTACTTCTGTTGAGGGTTTTCTGTCCATTGAAGATTCAAGTTTATATTTTAAAGCATTAAAGACAATTACATCTGAATCAATATATGAATTAAATTGTTCATAAAAAGAACAACCTAATTTGTTTTGATAGAAAATAAAATTTACATTCTCCAACCCCAAGTATTTTCTTTTTTTTGCATTTGGGAAATTTTTCAATTCATATTTATCAGGGATTACAGGACTCCAATAAGGGCAAATACTTGCAACTGAAAATCTTTTTACTTCGTGTATACCTGAGAAATTTGAAAAATTTACTTTTTTATTTTGTTGCAAATATTGTTTTATTTTATTCCAGTTTTTTTCTTTTAACTCAATTTTGCAAGGAATTAAATAATTATTTGCAGAAATATCATAATTTACTAATTTTTTCATCTCTTCTCTTTTGCCTTCAAAAATATCATACAATTTTAAATTGATTTCTTTTTTTAATTTTGGAATTGTATTTTTATTATCTTCTAAAAATTTACATTTATGATTTGATCTTCCTGTTATGACGCTGATTTTTAACTTTTCTTTATTGTCCTTTAATAAATGTTTTTCTTCTTCATAATCTTTTTTATATTGTGCTTGCAAACTTTTTCCAGGAACAATAATAGAAGTCTTCCCTAATTTCCGTGCAATGTTTAAGGCAATCGCACTTTTCCCAGTGCCACAAATTCCTCGAATAAAAACTATTTTCTTGCCTTTTTCAAACAAGTCCAGAACTTCTTTCACAATATCTTTCTGTGTTTTCCCATTTGAAAAGCAAAGAGGTTTGAGAAATTCATTATTTTGATAAAGATTCCATGTCATAGGTTAAAGAGAATTGAAGGGAAGTTATAAGTTTTGTGGGGATAAAAGATAATTATTTAAGTTTCTCTTTCTATTTATTTTTATGTTCAGAGTTTTTACAACAAAAGAGTTTGATAATAGATTTGAAAGAATTGATGAATCTGAAAAGAAAAGAGTTAGAAAAATTTTACACCAACTAAGAGAACGAGGCCCACAAATTGGGAAGCCACTGAAAGTTCCTTATTTCAGAGAAAAAAAGTTTGGAAGTAAAAGATTATATTTTCTTATTTACAAAAATTTTATGGTTGTTCTTGCCATAGCTCTAAGCGATAAAAAAGAACAACAGGAAACAATAAATAAGATAATTTCAAGATTTGATTTCTATAAGGAATTTATTCTTGATAAATTAAGGAAAGTAACTTAATCCTTCCACTCCTTTATCCTTCCTGCTTTAATGTCTTCTAAGCTTCTTTCTATTTGGTTAATCAAATCAGAATCAATTTTTTTTATTATAATGTGGTTTTTCATTTTATCTAATGCAAGTATAGATTCTTCTGTGATTTCAAACTCTCTCCGAATTTTTTGAGGAATAACAATCTGTCCTTTTGAATTTATTTTAATTATTTCCATGTAATAAAGTAGGATTTTCATACTTTTAAACTTTTCTATTTTAGATTGAAAAAAGGCCTGTTTTAGAATTTTGAAAAATATTTGTTAGGAAGAATTAAACCAAAATTCTTTTAAAGAATAAATTTTCATTTTGCCCTCTGCTCATTTTTTCTAACTCGTAATCATTTAGAAGAACTATTAACTTTTCTTCAATCTTTTTTATAATATCTCCAGCAGAACCCATTCCAGAGACAATAAATATCATAGAAAGATTAGATGTTGTTGTTCTGAGACAGAAATCTAAAATAAATCTTTCATTATCACTAGATTTAACAAATAAAACATATTTCTCTATATTTTCAATAATTTCATTTATTCGCTCTTTAAACTTTTCAATAGAACTAATATCATCTAATAAAATTCCAATGTATCGATTCAACACCCCATTCTCAACAAATTGGGCAATATGAAGTCCTTTAATTTCATATTTCTTCATAATATCTTCTCGTAATTTTTGCTTTCTATCTCTTTCTCCTAACCTTTCCAACTTTCTTAAAACAAGACCCATCCGAAGAATCATTAATTTATTTTTATCTTTAATATAATGCTTATAAATTTGTAACTCTCCTGAATTATATTGTTCTCTTGCTATCTCTAAAGTATTTTTATCTTCAATAAAATTTATCCCTTTTTCCTTAAATCTTTTAGCCAAATCTTTAATAAAACCCTCTCCCCATTCAAAAGTTCCTTTAATTATGCCTTTTCCAATACCTTCTCCAAAATCTTTTATTGGCTCAGAATTCATTTCCAAATTCCTCTAAATATAAGGAAATAGATAACTCATTATTATCTAAAATTATTGTGCTACCTGAAAAGATAGCCATATTATTAACCTTTACTGGAATTTCTATATACTTATCCAAAACTTTATTTCCATCAAAATTAAGAACATATTCTCCGTCTGAATTAAATCCAAGTTCCTTTAACAAAGCAATTTTAGATTTTACAGAAACTTCTTTTAATGATATTAGTTCCATAATGCATCAAGGGAATTAGAGTTTAAAAATCTTGCTTCAACCTTTCTTTAACTATTCCCTCAATACCAATAATTCCCCATTGGTCTAAAGGCTGGAAATAATTTTCAATATCAATAGAACCAATACCAAAAGAAGTCCCATACTGAACTAAATAATAATATAAAAACCCTAATGCAGATGATGATCCTTTTATTATAAAATCTTTATTTAGCGGTTTATTTTTATCTTGCTTATCAAATAAATGTAATAATCTACCTTTAGATATAATAACACCTTTATCTAATACACAAACTAAATCAAAAATATCAAAAGCATTTTCTTCTGAAATCTGTTTAAATAATGTCTCTAAATTTGACCCAGAATAAGAAAATAATATTCTCAATGGCCTATCAATATAAAATTTTCCCATTTTGATAGATGACGGATTAACAGATAATTCAGAAACTTTTTTTAATGTGGTTTTTGCCTCAAGCAATTTTTCTTTATTCAAATTGGACTTAATTTCAATAACAGCAAATACTCCTTCAACTAAATAACTATTTGAACCGCCATAATCTATACAAGGTGCATCATCTCTTATAATTAACAAATCAATCTGGCCTGTTTTTTTACCTTTTTTATCAATTATCTCGCCATCATAAATATTCTTCAATCTTGGAGGCAATACTATTTTAAGAAAATTTTTAACAAAATTCTCTCTATTTCTTCCCAAATTTGATGATGCTTCTTGCTGTTTTGATAATTCAAATTCAGCTAAGAGAGTTCTACTTTTTTGTTCAAAATATTCTAATAATGTCGGTTTATTCATTTCCCACTCTCCTCAATAACCCCCTTTTCTTCTTCATTTATCCCATAAAGATTGTAAACTTCCTCATCAATTTCATAATCCACATTTTTAATATCCTGCTCTGATTTTCCTTCTTTGTAAAATTTCATAATTCTTTCAACCAATTCTTTTATTTTTGCAGACTGTTTTTCAGAGGGGATTTTTATTGGTAAATGCTTTAGAAAATCCGCAAAGTATTCTATACTACTCCCTTTTTTCTTTCCAGTTTTTTTAATAAAATAGTTCATCAGTTTAGAATTAAGGATTGCTAATAATATTTTCATATCAACATCTTTTTTAGGCGAAATTATTGTAGTATCTGTCATTCCATAAATCTTATTTGTATCTAAAGCAAAATTATTTTCTTCAGAACGATATGGGCTATAAATCTTTTCTGAAGCATTATCAAATATTTCCTTGCTTCTTAATGTACTTATTCTAAACCAAAGACAATTATTCTTCTTAAACTCCCAACGATTTTTTAATTCATTAATAAATTTATTGAGATATTTTTCTGTTTTTGGAAATTTTTTAATATCTGTTTCATTTGTTGTATAAATTAAATATTTATTTGGAACTAAAGGTTTATACCTTCGTATTTCGCTATTTTTTATTAATTTTTTAAGAATACCTTTTTCTAAAGAATTTTTGTTTATAATTTCCTCATCAATAATAAATGCTTTATTCAAACCAGTATCCATTCCCTTACTGACAAAACAAAATTCCTCAAGTTCTACTGAATTGTCCCTTATCTTTTTTATAATATCTAAATTTTCTTCAAATACCCACTCTCTTTTATCAAAAATATTTTCTGAACTTGTTTTATTAAATTCCTTTGATGTTAATTCCAAATTAATTTTATTATCTGATTTTTCATCAACTACCTTAAATTTAATTTCATAATCTTTTGCTTTATCTCTCTGAAGAATACAAATTAAGGTGTGTATATTTGCATCCCCAAATATATAAGAATTTTTAAAATCTATTAATTGTTTTATCGCTGTATTTTCTGATATAAACTTTCTTAATTTATCTGCCCATTTATTTTCTAACCAATATCTTGAAGTAATAAAACCTAAAACTCCCTTTTCTTTTAAAATATTAATTCCCTGTATATAAAAATAATAAAGAATATCTGATTGTCCCCGATAATGTTCTTTCCATTTTTCAGAAGTTTCAAAATATTTTTGAATTTTGTTTCCTGCTGTTTGCATAGTAAAATAAGGCGGATTTCCAACAACAACATCAAAACCCCCTTCTCTAAAAACATTTGAAAATTGTGCTTTCCAATTAAATGCTTTATCAAATTTTGAATCAGAAATTAAACTATTTCCATTTCTTATATTGTCCTTCATATTTGGCAAAATTCTTTTTCTTGTTTCTCTTGTTTCTTCTTCCAAAACCTTCAACAATAAATTAAGCTGTGCAAGTTCAACTGCCTTCCCATCTAAATCAACACCATAAATACAATTTATTAAAATCGTTGCCTTTTCTCCCAAACTTAATTTTGTTTTCCATTCTTGAAAAGTATGTTTATATTTTTTAGATTTCTCTCCTTTTTTTAATCGTTCTTCAATAATATTAATTAATTCTTGAAATGCACTAATCAAAAAACTCCCAGAACCACAAGCAGGGTCTACAACTTTTACATTCAAAACTTCGTCCAAAGATTTATTTTTACAATATTCTCCAATTGTATTTTTAACAATATAATCAACAATATAAGAAGGAGTATAATAAATTCCCATCTTTTTTCTTTTTCCACTTACTAAATCTAACTTAACCCTTTTATCTGTTCCCCTTAATACAACCCCTAAATATTGCTCATAAATACTCCCTAATAAATCAACAGGAATTTCATCAAACATATATCTCTCTTGCTGATGCTGTGTTCCATAATATAATCCTTTAATAGTTTTAATCAAAACCTCGTCAGAAAATGCCCCTTCTTTTTTTAACAAACCTTCAGAAAAAAGTTTAGAATTATATGTTTCATCAAATCTTTTAAATTGTTCTTTCAACAAAGCCCAAAGATTTTTCTCAGTAGTTCCTCTTTGGACACTGTTTATAATTGTTAATAAAAAATCCTTTCCTTCCAAACCCCTATCTTCAACAGAACGCATGAAAATTAATCTGTCTATCAAAATCTGAACAATTTCATCAATTTGAGAATTTCCTAAATAAGCTCTTTTATTTTTCAAATCTTTAGAAAGCCATTCTCTAAACTGCAACAAATCAGCTAAAATAGATTCATCAATTGGCTTAATTAATTTCCTATCCACATTCTTAAGAAGTTTGTTTATTTCTTCTTTTTCAAAACTTTCTTTAGATAACAACCAAAGCAAATCAAATTTTTCTACAAATTCTTTTGCTTCAAGAATAAAATATCCTTGCTCATTCTTTAATAAATTTTTATCAATATTTTTTATATTAGATAATGCATGATAAACACGAATATATTTGAAATTCGTTAGAACTGAAAACTTAATATTTTTATGGTGTGCATAAGAAACAGCTTGTCTACCTTGTTCTTCCAATAAAGGAACATTTGTCTTTTTCGCCTCAATAACTAATTTATTTTGATTTCCTATCTTCAAAATATAATCTGCTCTTCCTTTCAAAACCCTTTTTTCTTTTTCTATGTTTTCTCTTTGCCAACCCAAAACTTCAAACAAAGGTTCAATAAACCTAAACTTTATTTGTTCTTCAGGCATTTCGTCCAGTTCTTTTTGAGAGCATTTAAAAAATTTATCCACAATATTTCCAACTTCCCCCCTTGCCTTTTCTTTATCCATGTCATCTAAAAGAAAACCCTATTCTTAAAATTTCCCATATTCCCCACGCCAAACTAGAAAAAGTTTGAGACCTGCCCACTTAATAATAATTTAACCAAATAAAGCAGACAAGCCTTCTGCAGCAGCTTCG
>CAZTPM010000011.1:0-11938 GCA_964615065.1 Candidatus Woesearchaeota archaeon | reverse complement strand
TTGATAATTTAGATTGGCCTTTTAGAACAAAAGCAATGCAGAAAAATTGGATTGGCCGAAGTGAAGGAACAGAAATTGATTTTGAAATTGGTAGAAAAAAGTTCCCAATTTTCACAACGCGTCCTGATACAATTTATGGGGTAACTTTTATGGTTGTTTCTGCACAGCATCCGAAGTTAATGGAACTTGTTACAGATAATCAGAAAAAAGAAATTGAAAAGTTTTTGAACCGCTCGGTGTACCCCCAAGCACTGAATGTTGGGGCAAAGAAAATAAAATCTGTTTCCCAGAAAGATTTAAGTGCAAGGACACCGCTTGGTGTATCCAAAAACACTGAATTATGGGGCAAAGAAGGTGTTTTTACAGGTTCATATGCAATCAATCCTGTGACAAAAGAAAAAGTTCCTGTTTATGCTGGGAATTTTGTCGTCGCTGATTATGGTTCTGGAATGGTGATGGCTGTTCCTGCTCACGACCAGCGGGATTTTGAATTTGCGAAGAAGTACGGAATTGATATAAAGCAAGTTATTGAAGGAAAAATTTCAGATAAGCGTGCATATACAAGTTCTGGGAAATTAATTAATTCAGGTGGTTTTGATGGAATGGAAAATGAAAAAGCTAAAAAGGAAATTACAAAATATTTGGTTGAGAAAAATTTGGGAAGAAAAGTTGTTCAGTTTAAATTAAGAGATTGGTTGATTTCCCGTCAGAGATATTGGGGGACGCCGATTCCAATTGTTTATTGTGAAAAATGCGGGGTTGTTCCTGTTCCTGAAAAAGATTTGCCCTTGAAGTTGCCAAAAAAAGTTAAGTTTGGAAAAGGCAACCCCTTGGAAACTGCTGAAGCATGGATAAAAACAAAATGCCTGAAATGTGGTGGAAAAGCGCGAAGGGAAATAGATACAATGGATACTTTTGTAAATTCGTCGTGGTATTTTTTAAGGTATTGTGATTCAAAAAATTCAAAAAAGATTTTTGATTCAAAAAAAGTAGATTATTGGTGTCCGATTGATGTTTATGTTGGAGGAGCAGAACATGCTTGTATGCATTTGATTTACTTTAGATTTTATACAAAGTTCTTGGCTGATTTAGGTTTGCTGAACTTTAGAGAACCTGCTAAGAAATTGTTTCATCAAGGAATGCTTCATGGCAATGATGGAAATAAAATGAGTAAGTCAAATCCAAAATATGTTGTTTTACCTGAAGATGTTTCTAAAAAATATGGAATTGATACTGCAAGGTTTTTCTTATGTGGATTAGCTTCTCCAGATAAAGATATTGATTGGGATGAAAAAGGAATTATCGGAAGTTTAAGATTTGTAAATAAAATATTTGATTATTTTGAAAAAGTAAATTTTAAAGATAAAATTTCCAAGTTTCCCGACAGGACTTGTGAAAAAGTAAATTTTAAAGATAAAATTTCCAAGTTTCCCGACGAGACTTGGGGAGAAGTAAAATTTGGGAAAACTTCTGAAAAACTTGAAGTTAAATTAAATAAAACAATTGAAAGTGTTGAAAAATATTTTGAAACTTTTGAATATAGAAAGGCTTCAATTGAAATTCGTGAACTTTTTGATTTAATTGAAAAAGAAAATGTTTCTAAAACTGTGCTTGAAAAGTTTTTGAAAATTTTGAGTCCAATTTGTCCGCATATTACAGAAGAGCTTTGGGAAAAAATTGGAAATAAAACCTTTCTTAGTTTGGAAAAATGGCCAGAAGTTAATTTGAAAATATCAAGCAAGAAATTTGAAAATTCTGAAAAGCTTGTGGAAAAACTGAAGTCAGACATAGCTAATATTAAAAAAATTGTTGGGAAAAAAAATCCCAAAGTTTATGTTTATGTTTTGCCGAACGAGGCGGAATTGTATAAAGGAATTGAAGATGTTAAAATTTTTGCTGTGAATGACAAGGAAAAATATGACCCTGAAAATAAATCTAAAAAAGTTAAACCTGGTCGTCCGGGAATTTATTTAGAATGAACAAAAAATTGATTGTCGGAATTATTTTTGTTGTTCTTGTTTTAGCGATTGTAGGTTTTTTTGTTTTTAGAGAAAGAAAATGTGGCGATGGAACTGCTTATGGGGCTTGTTCTGAAAATGCTCCTTTTTATTGTGAAAAAGGTTTGATTGTTTCAAAAGCTTCTGTTTGTGGTTGTCCTGATTTTTTTGAGATTGAAGAAGATTTGTGTTTGTCAGAATATCAAACAAGTCCAAAAAAGATTTATTTGTCTTATGTTTTTTTGGGAGAAAAAAAAGAAATTGAATTTGTGGTTTATGAGGGGGTTGCAGATTATATTTCAAATGTTTCAAAATCAATTAATTATTTTGGGGATGTTGTTCCTTCCCGTTTGGATTTTAAATTAAAACATATTGAAGAACCTGTTCAAAGAGAGTTTCTTTTGCCCCTTGTTTTTGAAATTCAAAATTTGGGATTGAGCAAGGAAAATCAGGCGAGAGTCGCAATAAGTTTGGTGCAGAATATTCCATATAATGGAACTGAAGACAAATCTGTTGGAATTCGGGGGGATTTGGGAGTGAATCGTTCGCGTTATCCTTATGAAGTTTTATATGATATGCAAGGTGTTTGTGAAGGCAAGTCCGAACTGCTTTCTTTTTTATTAAAAGAAATTGGCTATGGTGTTGGAATTTTTTATTATCCTGAAGAAGATCACGAATCTGTTGGGATTCAATGTCCTTTGGAATATGGTTTAAATGAAACAGGTTATTGTTTTGTTGAAACAACCGGGACTGCAATAATTTCAGACGACAAAGGTTATTATTTGGATTGGGGGAGATTAAGTTCAACACCTGAATTTTATCTTATTGAAAAAGGAAATTCATTGGGGAAAATTAGTGAATACAAAGATGCAGATAATCTTGCTGAAATTTTAACTTTAATTGAAGAAAATGGAGAAATAACTCGTTTGCAAAAAATCCAACTTGATAATTTAAAAGAAAAATATGGTTTGGTTTTGTGATTATTCCAAAACCGCTCTTATCCTTCTCACGCCTGATGAACTGCTTTCTTCTTTGATAATTTTGAAATGTCCAAGTTCGTAAGTGTTTTTTACATGCGGGCCTGCGCAGATTTCTTTGCTGAAGTTTCCAATAGAATAAACAGAAACTTGTTCCCCGTATTTTTTTTCAAACGCCCCGAGAGCGCCTTTTGATTTTGCTTTTTCAGGAGACATTTCTTCTCGGATAACCTCACATGATTTTTGAATTTGCGCATTTACTAAATCTTCAATATCTTGAATTTCTTTTTCTGAAAGTTTTCTTGAGAATGAAAAATCTAATCTCAATCTTTCTGCTGTGATGTTACTTCCTTTTTGCATTATCTCGTTGTTTTTCAAAATTGTTCTTAGGGAAGCAAGCAAAAGATGTGCTGCTGTATGAAGTTTTGTTGTTGATTCTGAATTATCTGCTAAACCAGATTTAAACTTTCCAACTGTTGCTGTTCGAGAAAGTTCTTGATGTTTTTTTTGCTCGATTTCAAAGTTTTTTTTATTAAATTTAATATTATTTTTTTCGCATTCTTCAATAATCATTTCAATCGGAAACCCAAAACTTTGATATAATAAAAATGCTTCTTTTCCACAAAGGTTTTTATTTTCTTTAACACATTTTTTAAATTTGTTCAAGCCTTTTTCTAATGTCAGTCCAAATCGAAATTCTTCTTTTTCAATTTCTTGTAATATTACTTTTTTGTTTGTTTTTAATTTTGAGTAATCATCATAAATTTTGAAAACTTCTTCTGCGATTTGTGGGGCAAAATTTTCTAAGCAAATTTTTTTTCCGTAAAAGATTGCTCTTCTAATTAATCTTCTTAGAACATAACTTTGCTCTGAATTTCCCGGAGTAATTCCTTCTCCGACGATAAAAACAGCTGCTTTGAGATGATCTGCAATTATTCGCATTTCTTTTTTATATTCTGAATATTTCTTTCCAGATATTTTTTCAATTTTTTCAATTAGCGGTTTAAAAGAACTTGTCATATATGCATCTTCGGTATTTTCTAATACCAAGAGAAATCTTTCTACTCCTCCTCCAAAATCAACATTCTTTTGTTTTAAATATTCAAATTTTTTCTTTTCATTTTGATTATATTCTAAAAAAACATTGTTTCCAAGTTCAGTCCATCTTTTATCATTTGGATCAAATTTTTTTGGAACTGGTTCGCTAGATTTCCAATAAAATATTTCTGAATCTGGCCCACATGGCCCTGTTTTTCCTGCTGGACCCCACCAATTTTCTTCTTTATTTAAAATTGCAATTTTTTCTTTAGGCAATCCAATGGAAATAAGTGCTTGATAAGATTCCATATCTTTTTGGGAATTTTTATCTCCTTCAAACACACTTGCTGCTAGTTTTTCTAAAGGTATTTTTAAAATTTGAGTAAGGAATTCAAAAGTCATTTCTATTGATTCTTTTTTCCAATAATCTCCTAAACTCCAGTTTCCTAATTGTTCAAAAAAAGTGTGGTGTGTTGTGTCGCCGACTTCTTCTATGTCGCCGGTTCTTATGCATTTTTGAACATTTACTAATCTTTTTCCTTGAGGATGTTTTTGTCCAAGTAAAAAAGGAACTAAAGGATGCATACCTGCTGTTGTAAATAAAACTGTTGGGTCATTTTCAGGAATTAAAGACGAGTTTTGAATTTCTTTATGATTTTTTGATTGAAAAAATTCTAAATATTTTTTAATTAATTGTTTCCTGTTCATTACTTTTTTAGGTAGTTCATGTTTTTAAGTTTTGCTTGCGTATCAACTTTTTAAAATTTGCAATTCACAATGTTTGCTGATATTTGTAAATTAACTTTAAATTTTGGAATTGCAGTTTAGCTATTTTTTGAAAAGTAGTAGGAAATTAACCACCAATTGCTTGAAGTTTTTCTTGAATTTCTCTTAGTTGCAAATCTAAATCATCTCCATGTTCCCTTTTTTCTATTAATCTTTCTTTTATGTCTTTATGTTTAATTTCTGGCTTTTTTTTGTATTTTTCAGGAATTTCTGATTCAGGGAGAATTACTTGTATTTTTTTTATATCTGATTTTATTGATTTTATTTTTTTAGAAAAATTTATTTTTTCATTTAATTCTTCTGTTCTAAGATATCCAAAATTTTTTACAGCCCTTAAAATTTTTAAAAGATTCATTTGTAATGAAAGAATTTCTTTTCTTGATTGAACTGCTTCGTTGTAATTAATTTTTACATGAATTAAACTTTCTTTGGTCATTTTAATCTACCTTAGAAAAAATTTCAGAGTCTATTTTTTCAACTTGTTGTTTTATTTCTTGTATTTGTTTTTCCCAGAAATCTAATTCTTTTGTTTCTTCTTCTTTTATTTTTTTCAAATGACTTAAATCTTTTTCAATTCTTAAGATTTGATTTTGTACTTTTTTGAAAATATTTAAAGATTCTTCAAATCTATCTATTCTTATAAAAATTGGCTCTGATCTTTCTAAACTACTTTCTTCCTTGTAAGGCATTGCTCTTATTTTTATTGGTTCTCCAATTTTTTTATCTTCCATAAAAGGAAAATCTTTCAGAGGTTTTGGCATCATTTGCATATTTTCATATTCTCTTTCTGCAAAGTCATCTGCATAAAAAACCTCTTCACCTTCTTTTTTCCCAGAGATAGCATGCTTTATGGTGTTTTGAGAAAATTTTTCTCCAATAGAATTTTTCGGAAAACTAGGTAATTGAGAAACTGATTTTGGAGGTCCTTGGATTTGCCCTTTTCCCAAGATAGGGAGTTCTGGTAATCTAGGAAGTTCTGGAAATCTAGGAATTTCTTTTTTTTCAGCCTCTTTTTTTTTGAATAACCCCATTTTATTGTATGTTTTCCAATATATATAAAATAACATATAGGTTTAAAAATCCTTCTAAACTTTTCCAAACCGAAAGGTATTTATGTGGTTTCTTTCTCTTTTTTAGATGCAAGATAAATTTCTTAAAGAAGTTTTAGGTATTGTGGCTGGAAAATCAGCAGGAGATATAGGTGAATTCCTTGATGGAAACAAATATATTAATGAATTTATTATCGCTGAAAAGCTTGGTCTCACAATAAATCAGACAAGAAATATTCTTTACAAAATTTCTGATTATGGTTTGGTTTCTTCAATAAGAAAAAAAGATAAGAAAAAAGGATGGTATACTTATTTTTGGAAAATTGAGATTTTGAAATCTTTGACTTTTTTGAAAAATATACTTGAAAAGAATTTGAATCAATTTTATAATCAAATAAAAAGTAGGGAAGCTAAAAGATTTTATTCTTGTGAAAGGTGCAATATTGAATTTAGCGAGGAGAATGCATTGTTTCATGATTTTTCTTGTGATGAATGTGGCGCACTTTTTACTTTAAAAGATAATACAAAAATTTTGCGAGAATATAAAAGAACATGTGATCGTTGGAAAAACCAATTACAACTTGTTGAAGAAGAAATTCAAAAAGAAGAAGGAAAAATAGAAAAGAAAAAAATTAAAGAAGCTAAGAAAGAGGAAAAAGAAAAAGATAAGAAAAAATCTGTAAAAAAGAAAGTGTCTAAAACATCAGTTAAAAAAATTGTCAAGAAAAAAAAGATTTTAAAAAAAAGGGTTGTGAAAAAGAAAATCCCTAAAAAGAAAATTCATAAGAAAAAGATTTTAAAGAAAATAAAAAAGAAAAAGAAATAAAATGGTTCATGTTTATGGCACTTGTCAGAGAAAAAGTTTGTTTGGGAATTTGAGTGTGAATAGCGTGATTATTTTAATTAATGTTCTTGCTTTTGTTTTGTTCAGCCTTTTAATTTATTCAAATGTGAACTTTTTAGATTTTATTGCAATTAAGCCTGGGAATATTTTGCAAGGAAATTATCTTTGGACTTTTTTAACAAGTATGTTTATGCATGCTGGATTTTTCCATCTTTTTGTAAATATGCTTTCGTTATTTTTTATTGGTGGTTTGGTTGAAAAAATTTTAGGTGCTAAAAGATATTTGAATTTTTATTTACTTTCTGGATTATTTGCAGGTTTGTTTTTTGTTTTTTCAAGTATTATTTTTCCAGCAAGTCTTGAATTATATGCTGTTGGTGCTTCAGGTGCTTTGTTTGGTTTGATTGGATTTTTAATGTTAATTACACCTAATCTTCCTGTTTATATTATGTTTATTCCTATTCCAATAAAAATGAAATATGCTGCCCCTGGAATGTTAGTTGTTCTCTGGTTGATTTCTATTGCAGGGAATGTTCCAATTGGGAATACAGCCCATCTTGGTGGTTTAATTGCAGGTTTGAGTTATGGTTTTTATTTGAGGAAGAAATATAAAAGAAAAACACAATTAATTAATAGACACTTTTCATAATGGCAAGAAAAAAAAGAAGGAAGATAAAAAAACAAAATTTTGATTTAAAAAAAGAATACATACAATGTTGGGATTTTATCAAAAGTTCTAAATATTTTATTTGGTCTGTGGTTGTTGTGTTTTTTGTTTTTGTATTAATTGGTTATTTTATCCCTGCTCCAAGTTATCTTTCAGAATCAATTATGAAATTTTTAGAAGATTTAATTAATCAAACAAAAGGAATGTCTGTTGGTCAATTAATTTCATTTATTTTCTTTAATAATTTGCAAAGCAGTTTTATTGGAATGGTTTTGGGTGTTTTCTTTGGATTTTTTTCAATTTTGTTTGCTTTATTTAATGGTTATGTTTTGGGTTTTGTTTCTGCGATAGCTGTTAGTGCAGAGAATGGATTAGTTTTATTTCGACTTTTACCTCATGGAATTTTTGAATTGCCTGCGATTTTTCTTTCGTTGGGGTTAGGTCTTAAATTAGGAAGTTTTATTTTTAAAAAAGATAGATTAAAAGCTTTTAAAGAATATTTTTCAAATTGCATAAAAGTATTTTTACTTGTAATTACTCCTCTTTTAGTTTTTGCTGCGGTTATTGAAGGTTTGCTTATGTTTTTTTTATGATGATTAATCCTTCAAATCACTAATCCCAATTACAATTAAGAGCAATCCAATCATAAGTCCTATCCAAAATACAAATCCTTTTAGAACTACCCATGCAGCATTAAGGAGATTCAGGTTTTTCCCGAAAAGGGTCCATGCATAAGTAGATGACGCCCATCCAACCAGAATCATTCCAACTAACAACACTAAGCCGATTAAAAGTTCAAGCCATTTATTCATTGTAATAATATCTAATGTTTTTAATTTAAAAAGATTGTGTTGCTGTAGTGTTCTTTTGACAATCCATATATTTTTAAAATTGGCTTTTTATATTATTTTATGAAAGAAATAAAACACATCCATATTTTGAAAAATATGAAAGTTTCTGATTTAGTTAGTGGGATGGGTGAAATGGGTTTTGGGGCTAAAAAAATTTCAGAAGCAAGTTTGATTATGAAAAAAATGTTTAATGAAAAAGATTGTAATGTTTTTTTTGGAGTTGCAGGTGCGATGGTTCCTGCTGGAATGGAACAAATTATTTTGGACATTTTGGATAGGGCAAATGTCTTTGTAACAACAGGTGCAAATTTAACACATGATTTAATAGAATCTTTAGGTGAGCACCATTATCAAGGAGAAGATTTAGTCGATGATTCTGAACTTAATAAAAAAGGTATTGATAGAATTTATAATGTTTTTATGAAAAATTCTGTTTATGAAAAACTTGAAGATTTTTTTAAAAAAAACTTTGATGAGTTAGCTTCTTGCAGTTCTATAAAAGATTTTTTATGGAAGCTTGGGGAGCTTATTCCTGGGAAAGGGATTTTGAAAAAATGTTTTGAAAAAAAAATACCTGTTTTTTGTCCGGGAATTGCAGATTCTGGAATTGGTTTAATGATGTGGGGGAGAATTGCAGAAGGAAAGAAAACTTTTATTGATGTTTTTGCAGACATGAAAGAAATTATAGATATTTCTTGGGCCTCTAAAAAGTCTGGTGTTATTTATGTTGGTGGTGGTTTACCTAAGAATTTTATCCAGCAATCTTTGCAGTTTTCTAAGGGTGCAGATTATGGAATTCAGATTACAACAGATAGAACAGAACCTGGTGGAAGTTCAGGAGCTCCATTAAGAGAAGGAATTTCTTGGGGGAAGATGAAAAAAAACGCAAATTTTGTAGATGTTTTTTGTGATGCGACGATTGCATTGCCTTTGATTTATGGTGCTGTTAAAGATTAGGGCTTTGGCGAATTCCTATCAAAATTATTTTTTGGTTTTTGGCAATTCCCACTATAAATCCTCATTTCATTCGGAAACCCACCCTTAATTTGTATGCTTTGCCAAATAAATTAATCCAAAAACCAAAAATTTAAATGGTTTCACCAAAGTCAAGATTAGATAATCTTATATAATATTTATTTTTATTCAATCTATGCTTACAAAAAAACAATTACAAGAAATTCGTGAACACTTGCAGAAAGCACAAAATCCTATTTTCTTTTTTGATAATGATCCTGATGGATTATGCAGTTTTCTTTTGTTGAGAAGATGGATTGAAAGAGGAAAAGGTGTTGCCGTCAAGGGTTCTGCTTTTTTAAAAAAAGAATATTTTAGAAAAGTTATAGAACTTGAACCAGATTATATTTTTATTTTAGATAAACCCAGAGTTGAGCAAGAATTTTTTGACAAGGTTGAACAAGTGAATTTACCGATTGTTTGGATAGACCACCATAAACCTGACCAAGAAATTCCTGACTATGTTTCATATTATAATCCTCTTTTTAATTCAGAAAAGATAAAAGGAAATTTTTCAGAACCTCGTGAGGTTGCAGAGCCAGTTACTGCGTTGTGTTATCAGGTCACTCAAAAAAAAGAAGATTTGTGGATTGCAGTTGTTGGTTGTATTTCAGACAAGTTTTTGCCTGATTTTTATTCTGAGTTCTTAGAAAAAAATTCTGAGATTGGAATAAATTCAAAATCTGCTTTTGAAATTCTTTATGAATCTCCTATTGGAAAAATTGGGAAAATTTTTAATTTTGCTTTAATGAATAAAACAAGTTTAGTTGTAAAAATGTTGAAGTATTTAATTTCTTCGAAAGGACCGTATGATGTTTTAAATGAAAATTCAAAAAATTTTTTTATGCATGCCCGTTATAAAGAATTAGAAGACAAGTGCAAAATTTTTATAGAAAAAGCTAAGAAAATTGAAAAGAGTTCTGGAATTGTTTTGTTTTTTAAATATGAATCTGAAGTTGGTATGAATGCAGAGATTTCTAATCGGTTGAATTATCTTTTTCCTAAGAAAATTATTTTGATAGCTAAAGTTAAAGGTTCTAAAATTGTGATTTCTGTTAGGGGAAAAAATGTTCGGGAAATTTTATTAATGTCAATAGAAGATTTAGAAGGTGCTGTTGGTGGAGGACATCCTGATGCAGCTGGTGGTCAGATTTTTGTAGATGATTGGAATAAGTTTAAAGAAAATTTTGAAAAGGTTGTTAATAGAAAATTATAAAAAGGAGTTTTTCTAAAGAAACTTATGAGAAGAGAGCTAAATAAGATAAGATATATGAATTGTTTTGATTTAGTTTTTACTTCAATTAAAAAAATCTCATTTTAATTCAGAAACTTTTTTTGGATTTGAATTGAATGGAGGTTTACTTCTTTAAAGATTTAGATTCAAGGTTTCTGGATTATTTGGGTTTCAAAAATGGATGAAAATAAAATGATGGAAAAAGAGAAACAATTTGTAGAGAGAGAACTAAGTGCATTAATGGAAAGAACACTTAATCTTGAAAACGAATTGGAATTAAGTAACTTTGAAAATTGAAATAGAACCTAATTAAATTTATATATAATAAATCTTAATAGGATATATGGTAAAAGTTAATAACTCTTTCCAATATAAACAACTTCTTTTGCAGGTTTATTACAAATTACACAATTCCCGAAAGTTTTTTCTTTTTTATTACCAAGAATTCCTCTGACTTCTGCATTAAATTCTTTTTCAATAATTTCTGCACATTTTATTCCGTCTTTTGAAATTGAACAAAAATTTGTTCGTGCTATTTTTTTGTTTTGCAGAACTTTTTTTAAATCAGATTTTGTTTTGCAATCTATAATTTTGTTTTTCATAAATTGCTCTGCTTTTTTTCCTAATCTTTCATCAAATTCTTTTCCGAGATTTGAAATTTTTTTTAATTCAAATATTTTTAGTTTTTCTCTTTTATTTATATCTCGAATATGCAATGTTAAATTTTTTTCTTTGATTTCTTTTTCTCCAATTTCTAATCTAAATGGAACTCCTTTTAATTCCCAGTAATGGTATTTTTCGCCTGGTCTTTTTTCAGAGTTGTCAATTTCTGATTTTATTCCAAGTTCTAATAGTTTTGAATTTATTTTTTCAATTTCTTTTAATGTTTTTTCTTTGTTTTCTTTATTGTAAATCGGAATTAGAATTACCTGAATTGGTGAAATTGCAAAAGGCAGAATTAATCCTAAATCATCTCCATGCATTGAAATTACAGAAGCAAGTATTCTTGAGATTGCAGGACCATAGCAAGTTTGCCAAACATATTTTTCATTTCCATTTTCGTCTTTGAATTTTATATTAAATGATTTTGCAAAGCTTTGGTTTAATAAATGTGTTGAAGGTTGCTGGATTAATTTTCCGTCTGGCATAAGTACATCTGAAGCAACAGTGTAAGTTGCACCTGCGAACTTGTCCCATTCAGGTCTTTTTATTGGCAAAAAAGGAATTTTAAATTGTTGGTGCATAACTTCTTCTGTTGTTTGAATGTCTTCTTGAACTTGGGCTTCTGCTTGTTCTTTTGTTGCAAAACAATCATGTGACTCGAGCCAATAAAATTCTCGTGCCCGGATTAAAGGTCGTGTTGCCTTTGTCTCATATCGAAAAACATTTGCTCTTTGGTAGAGTTTTAATGGAAGATCGCGGTGGCTTCGAATCCATAAAGAATACATTTGATACATTGCTGTTTCACTTGTTGGTCTTAA
>CAZTPM010000010.1:0-12038 GCA_964615065.1 Candidatus Woesearchaeota archaeon | reverse complement strand
TTTGATGTTTATACTTGGGTTTATGATGAAAAAAATACTTTTGAAGAGTTTAAAAAATATAAAATAAATATTATTGCCCCAAAATTTGCAAAAAAATTATCAAGGTTCCATCTTCTTAGGGGTTTATTTTTACCATTAAGTTTTTTTAAAAAAATTCCATTGAAAAAATATGATAAATTTTTACTTTCTACTTCAGGGGTTGGAGAATTTATTACGTTTAGAAATAGAATTAAAGAAAAAACATATGCCTATGTTCATACTCCCCTAAGAGAAGCAAATGAAAAAATAATAAAATGGAATCTTGCAAATAGACATAGTGGGATTAAAAAATATCTTTATTTAAGTGCTGTTAAAATTTACAAAATATTTGAAAAAAGAGCTTGGAAAAAATTAGATGTTATTATTTTTAATTCAGAATTGAGTCAGTTTAGAGCAAAAGAAAGTAATTTAATAAAAGGACAAAAAGAACATGTTGTATATCCTCCTGTAAATTTCTCTAGATTTGAGGGTTTAAAATCAAAAGAAGGAAAGAATTTTGTTTATATCTCAAGACTTAATCCGCCAAAAAGACAAGATGTTTTAATTGAAGCTTGGAAGATATTTTCTAAAAAACACCGAGGATATAAATTAATTTTAATTGGAACTCCAGACAATAAAAAATACCATAAACTATTATTAAAGTTAGCTAAAGGAGATAAAACCATTGAGATTCGGTCTGGAGTTTCAAACAAAGAACTAGAAAAATACATTTCTGAATCTTTTGCAGGATTATTTTTAGGTTATCAAGAAGATTTCGGGATTATCCCCTTGGAAATAATCTTTGCAGGGAAACCTCTCCTTGCAACAGATGAAGGGGGATATGTTAAAGTGATCAAAAATCATCCAATGTTTCATAGAATAAGAGAAAAACACTCCCAAAATGAAATGATTAAGGAAATTTCAAAGGAATTAGAAAATTTTGTGAAAAAAAAGCCAAAGAAAATAGCAAAACAAATAAAGATTAAAGAATTTGTAAGTGAAATGGATAAAATTTTAGAAAAAAAATGAAAAAAACAGCACTTGAAAAAAATAAAGAATACTCTAAAAAATTTGTGCAACCAATAAATAATCCCCAAGTTCCAAAAGAAATAAGAAAAATAATTCTAAGTGAAAATATTAAAAAAATAATAGATCTTGGTTGTGGGGATGGTGCATTAATTTATGCAATAAAAAAAGAATTTCCTTACATAAAAATAACTGGTGTGGATATTTCCCCCAGAAGAATTAATGGTTTGAAAAAAAAATTTCCGAAAAACAATTTTTATGTAATGGATGTTTGTAGCACTAAAATTAAAGAAAAGTTTGATTTTGCACATTCTTCACAAGTTATTGAACATGTTACTTCTGATAAAGAAATGATAAAAGAAATATTAAAATTATTAAAAAAAAGGGGGATTTTATTTTGTTCTTCTGTGATAAAAAAAAGGTGGGCGATTTATAAATATAGAAATAATGGAAAATTTGTGTTAGACCCTACACACGAAAGAGAATATAAAAATACAGGAGAATTTTTGGATTTATTTAAAGAAAAATTCAAATTAATTTCATATTCCCTGAACCAAACAAGTAGAAAAAAGTTTGGAATAAATTTTAAAATTCCAGGATTTTATGAGATAGAGGGGATTTGGAGAAAAAAATGAAAAATAAAATCAAAAGTGCAATTAACCTATTTAAACCAATAGTAAAAAATACAAAGAATTGGCCTATTTTAATTCTTAACCGACTAGGAATTTTAAAAAATAAAATTTTAACTTATAAATTCAAAAATGGTTTAGAAGTTTTAATAGAAAATGCTAAAGGGGAATATGAATCTTCTGGCATGGCAATGATTGTAGATATTTTTCTTGTAAAAACATACACACCAAAAGGGATAAATATGAAAAATTATAAAACAATAATTGATATAGGGGCAAATATGGGAATTTTTTCGATTTATGCTTCAATAAATTCTCCAAATGCAAAAGTAGATTCATTTGAACCATTTAAAAAACATTTTTCTAAATTGAACAAAAATATTAGATTAAATAATCTTAAAAATATCAAAACATTTAATTTAGCAGTAAGTAAGAATAATCTCTCAAAAGATTTTTTTATTAGTAAAACTCATACAAGTGCACATTCATTGATAAAAAACCAAAATTCTTCTCTCAAGATTAAAATAAATTGTATTAGTTTAAAGGAAGTTTTTGAAAAAAATAAAATAAAAAAATGTGATTTTATGAAAATTGATTGCGAAGGAAGGGAATACGATATTTTATATAATGCTCCAAGAAGCATATTTAATAAAATAGAAAAAATTATAATTGAATTTGATAACATAGACAATAATATTAAAAATGGTAATGCACTCAAAAAATTTTTGGGTAAAAAAGGATTTAAGGTAAATATTAGAGGAGAAAATAATATAAGTGGAGGGATTTATGCTGAAAAATAAAATAAAAGTTTATTTACAATACCCTTTATTTAAGTCAGATTCACAATATTATAAGTCTATTTTGGAGAATCCCCCTAAAGAGGTTCTTTATGAATCAAAACAAAAAGATATTGGGATGCTTACAGATAATAAAAAGTTGGAAAAATCTAAAAAATTAAAGAAATTTCTTAGAACTTTCTTTAATAAAACTCGGTTTCCATTCCCAAGTGCTTTTTATGTAAAAGATTCTAAAGAATATGATTTAATCCATTGTGCTCATTGTTTATGTTTAAATAATAAACCTTGGGTTGCAGATTTTGAAATTGCCTGGCAAATGTGGGGAGGTGTAAAATTAACTCCCCTTAGAAAATTCTTTGTAAAAAAATTGCTTTTGTCTAAGAATTGTAAAAAAATAATGCCTTGGTTAGAAACTACAAAAAAACAAATTCTAGAAAATTTCCCTGAGCTTGAGGATAAAATTGAATTGCTTCCCTATGCAATGCCCCCCATTAACATAAAAAAGAGCAAATCTAAAAACATTAATTTGCTTTTTACGGGAAGATATTTTTTTCAAAAAGGAGGCTTACATGCTTTAGAAGTTATGGATCGCTTAACTAAAAAATACAAGAATGTCCGTGCCATTTTCATTTCTGATGTCCCAAAAAAAATTTTGGACAAGTATTCTAAAAATAAGAAAATTGAATTTAGTGGGCTCGTTTCTTTTGAAAAAATAATAAAAGAAATTTACCCTAAATCAGATATCTATGTATATCCGGGATATACGGATTCTTTGGGATTTACATTTATAGAAGCACAAGCATGCGGAATACCTGTTGTAACAGTTGATGGTTATGCAAGAAAAGAAGTTGTCCAAGATGGAAAAACAGGGTTTATAATTCCTTTGAAAGAAGAAATAGATTATAATAAATTAGATGAGTATATTATTAAAAAATTGGAAGAAAAAGTTTCTTTATTAATAGAAAATAAAAAACTTAGAGAAAAAATGGCCTTAGAAGGGAAAAAAATTATAAAGGACGGAAAATTCTCTATTAAAGAAAGAAATAAAAAATTAAAAAGAATTTATGAGGAAGCAATAAAATGAAAAGATTAAATGTTGGTTGTGGACGAGATATAAGAAAAGGATGGATAAATTTAGATATGATAACCTATCCGGGAATCGATATAATTCATAATCTTAATAAATATCCTTATCCCTTTAAGAATAATACTTTTGATAGAATCTGGGCTTCCCAAATAATAGAACATTTAGACGACCCATACAATTTTGTGAAAGAATTATGGAGAATTGCTAAACCCGGAGCAGAAATAAATATTGGGACCGTACATTTTTCTGCACCAAATGTTTGGGGGGACCTCACCCACAGAAGACCCTTTCAATCAGATTCATTTAATTGCTTCAATACAAAATATAAAGATAAAAATTATTTTAGCCTAATAGACAATAGTCCAGAGTTCTTCCATGTTAATTCAAGAATTTGGTTTAGATATTTTTTTAAACCCTTAAGATATATTGTAAATATAAATAGATACACTCAATTGATTTATGAAAGATGGTTTTCTGGAATATTTAGAGCAGATGGACAAAGTTTTGATTTAGAAGTTATAAAAAACAAAAAAGAGGCAAAAATAAATAATCCAAGTAGAGTAGTTTATGAAAATAATAAAAATTATGAAAGCAGAATTAAAAGAAAAATATCTAAAAAAGAATTAGATGAATTATATAATGAATAAAAATTCTATAAAATCCATATGTTTAATTTCTGGTTCATCTCCCGAATTTTTAGGGGGGGTTAGTCTATATCAAAGGAATTTAATTGAATATTCCAAACAGAATAAATTAGATTTAAAATTTACTTGGCTTTATGCAGGAAAGGAAAATAAAAAATATTCTCTTAATGAAATAAAATGCATTGAATTTAAGGTCCCAAATCTTCCTTTATTGAAAGAGTTTTTTATGTCAAAAAAAGTAAAACTTTTTTTAGAAAAAAATAATTTTGATATAATTAATAGTCATGCAAATTGGGGTTCTTTTCTTAGAAGTTATAATAAAAAAGAAGGTCAAAAAATGATTCACACTTATCACGGAGTCACTTGTCCCTATATGAAAATTCAATTTGCAAAGTTTGGTTTTTTTAAATATTTCTTCTACCCTCTTTTACCTCTTTTTTATCTTATTGAAAAACCTCCAATGAAAAAAGCAGATAAAATAATTTGTGTTTCTGAAAAAGTTAAAAAAGGACTTGAAGAATTATACCAATATAATAAAAATTTGGATGTAATCAGAACTGGAGTGAACTTTCCAAATTTTAAAAAGCTTTCAAAAGAAAAATCAAGAAAGAATTTAAGTTTAGAAAAAGAGAAAATTTATGGTTTATATTCTGGCCGTGGGGGATATTGGAATAAGGGTTTAGATAGAGCAATTAATATTGGGAAGGAAATTTATAATAAAAATAAAAAGTTTAGATTGATTGTTGTGGGTGCTGATAAGAAAAAATGTAAAAAATATTTGAAAGAGAAATTTATTATTTACAAGGGAGTTGTTGATAGAGAGAAAATTTCAGAATATTATTCTGCTGCAGATTTTTTCTTTTTTCTCTCCAGATCTGAAGGAGGGGCTCCGGCATTAGCTCTTTCAGAGGCAATAGCTTCCGAATGTTTAGTAATTTGTTCAAAAGATTCTGAACCAGAAATAATAAGAAATGAAAAGGAAGGATTGATTATTGAAAAATTTGGAGAAGAAAATGCAAAAAAAATCCTAAAACTTCTTCTAAATAAAATAAAACTAAATAAAATAAAAAAATATGCAAAAAATAAAATAAAAAACCTTTCCTTAAAAAAATGGGGGGGGAAATATTTTTTGGAAATACTGAAATAAACATATTCTCAAATGTAATTAATTTTAAAAAGGTATTTTTTCTTAAAAAATAATGAAACGCTTAGAAATAGAACTTATACATCCCCCTCATCCAAAATCAACAGAAGATAGATTAGATGCTCCTTTAGGTTTATTATATATTGCTTCAAGTTTAGAAGCTGCAGGACATAATGTAAGAATAAATGATTTATCTGGAATGCCCGAAAAAGATTGGAAAATAGGTCATGCAGATATATATGGAACTACAATTTATGCTCCAACAGTAAATATTTCAGAGAAAATTGCAAAAGTTTGCCATTCCACAAATCCTTATTCAAGAGTTGTTGCTGGAGGAGCGCATCCTACTGCAATGCCCAAAGAGATGAGCACTATATTTGATATTATTGGTATTGGAGAGGGAGAAAAAATAATGGAAGATATTGCAAATGATTATCCTAATAATAAAAGATATTATGAAAAAGATTTAGAAAAAGATTTAGATATTTATCCTCATCCGGCATATCATTTAATTGACCCCTTTAGTTATAAAAGAACTTTTGGAGGAGAACAAGCAATAACTATTCTAACCTCGCGTGGTTGCCCTTATAGGTGTTCATTTTGTGGGCTTGCAGAACAACATAAAACGATGAAATATAGATCTCCTGAAAATGTAGTTGAAGAAATTAAATTTATCCAAGAAAAATATGGAATAAATAAATTTAATTTTCAGGATGATACATTTACAGTGAAGAAGTCTAGATTGCATAAAATGCTTGGATTATTTGATCCCTTGGGAATTGGTTTCAGATTCCACGGGAGATCTGGATTAGATACTCCTGGAGATTATAAAAGAGCTAAAAAAGCCGGGGCGGAAGTGGTTGCTTGGGGAATTGAAAGTGGTGCACAGAAAATGCTTAATTTGATGAATAAACAAACTACTGTTAAAAAAAATAAACAAGTGATACAATGGGCAAAAGAGGAAGGATTATTGACAAGAGCATTTTTTGTAATTGGTTTCCCGGGGGAAACAAGAGAAACCCTTGAAGAAACAAAAGCATTTATAGAAAAAACAAATCCTGACCAATATTTCGTAAGTAATTTTGTGCCTTATCCTGGAACAGATGTTTGGAAACATCCAGAAAAGTATGGTGTGAAAAAAATATATGCTAATTTTGAAAATTATTATCAAGTTGATGAAAATGGTTTTGGTTCGAGGAATATAGAAGTAAATAACCTTTCAAATGAAGAGTTTAAAGAATTTGAAAAAGAATTTAGGACGTGGATAAACCAAAGACAACAAAGAGGTTCAATCCAAGAATATGAAAAAATAATACTAAAGAAGAATGATACTTTAAAAGAAATATGAAAGAGAAAAAAATTGGAATAATTATTACAACTTACAGCCAAAAAGAGTTATTAATAAATTTTATTGAATCTTTAATAGAAAAAACAAATTATCAAAATTACAAAATTTATTTTATTGATGATAGTGGAAAAGGAAAAATTGGGGTAAAAATAAAGAAAAAATTCCCTTCTATTGATGTAACCATAAACAAAAAAAATCTTGGTTGTAGCAAATCATATAATCTGGGTATGAAAAAAGCCATAAAGGAATACCCCCCAGACTACTTGCTTTTAATGAATGATGATATGAAAATAGTTGATAAAAATTGGCTGCAAAAAATGGTCTCTGTGGCTGAAGGAAATTTTCAAGTAGGGATATTAGGTTGTAGAATAATTTATCCAGATAGAAGTTTACAATGGGTTGCAAAAAATGGAAAAATAAACTTTTTTAAACAAAGAGGATATTTTGAAAAAAATGAAGAAATTAAAAAAAATCAACAAGTTTCAAATATTATTGGATGTTGCTTTTTAATAAAAAAAGAGGTAATAAAAAAAATTGGTTTTTGGGATGAAAAATTTTCCCCTGCTTACGGAGAAGAAACAGATTATTGTTTTAGAGCAAAAAAAGCAGGATTTAATTTTATGTATGTTGGAGAAACTGAAATAATTCACTATGGTGGTGCTTCAACAAACAAATTAGAATCTGAATGGATATGGTTTTTAAAAAAAAGAAATGCCATAAGGCTTGAATGGAAACACTATTCTCTTTGGAAAATTATTTATTATACAATTATTCATTTTTGCTCTATATTTGATAAAAAGGGTGTTAATATAAAAAAGAAGCTAGGTTTATTATTAAAAGCTTATCAAGTTAATATAAAAAATAGGGAAAAATTCTCTTAATTCTCCACCGAATCGCAAATATCACAAATAGTAAAAACTTTATTTTTTAATTTATTTTTAGAAAATCTACTCCTAGCAGAAATATATTTTTTATTATTCCAAACAGTTTTCAAATCGTTTTTTAATAAATTCCCAAAATCTGTTTTTTTATCATAGAGGGCACAACAAGGAGAAGTAGTGCCTTCTGGATTAACAAATAAATATTTAAATGGATAATCACAACTTCCCTTTGTATTAATTGTGGATGAAGCTTCCACAGGAGTGCCTTCAAATTTTTCAGAAACCCATTCATTTACTACCTTTTTATTTAATTTCCAATTTTTTCTCCTAATTAATTGACTTGTTCTCATATATAAAAAATTAATTTTTATTCCTAAATTTTCAGCAATTTGTTTTGCTTTCTCAACATCTTTTTCATTTTTTTTAGATATTAAATATTGCCAAACAAGTCGTGGATATTGTGAATTCAATTCTTTTTTTCTTTTGACTATTTTTTTAAGATTCTTTAATACTTTATCAAAATTTCCATTTTTTCTATATTTACCATATGTTTCTTGTGAAGCCCCATCAATAGAAAGAACCATTTTATCTAACTTTAATTTTATGATGGTTTCAATCATTTCATCAGTCATATGGTTTAAATTTGTGCTTAATAAAACTCCCACCTTATTTTTTTTTGTATATTTTATAATTTTCAATATATCTTTATTTAAAAAAGGTTCTCCCCAATTGTATAAGTTTACAACAAAAGCATATTTTTTTATTTTATCAAAAATTTGCCTATACTCTTTAAAGGACATAAACTTTTTTTTACGGGAAGGACAATTTGTTCCGGTCGGGCATAAAGGACATTTCAAATTACAAAAGTTCCCAATATCTATAGCATATGCAGAAGGTAAAGAATTCATCTTTACCCTTTTTAATTTATATTCATAAAGATTATATAATGCATTGAAAAATTTCCTAAAGGTAAAGTTCTGCAAATATGAAAGATAATTTTTATATAAGAAAATATAATATATCTTTTTATTTAGTTCCTTTAAATTAACCATTTAAAATAAACACTTCAATGATTTAAAAATTTTTGTTTAATGAAAAGAAATAATTTAAAATTTGTTTTAAGTAGTATTTGCAAGATTAAATTTTTTTAAATTTATCTTTCACTAAAAATATATATTATTTTAGAAATATATACTTTTTTATAACAAGTTTTATAAATTAAAAATTGCACTTACTTGGATGAAAGTAGTAATTTTTTGTGGGGGAAAAGGTTATAGGATGGGTTCCTCTAAAGAAGAATTGCCAAAACCTCTTTTTGAGATAGGGGAAAAACCAATTTTATGGCATTTAATGAAAATTTATGAGTATTATGGTTATAAAGATTTTATTTTATGCTTAGGATATAGAGGAGAAAAAATAAAAGAATATTTTGCAGATTCCCCTTGGAATATAAATTTTGTAGATACCGGAATTAATAGTACAAAAGCAGAAAGATTAAATCAAATTAAAAAATTCATAAAGGAAGATAATTTTTTAGTAAGTTATGGGGATGATTTAAGTAATGTTAATATTAAGGAACTTATTAATTATCATAATAAAAAGAAAAAAATAGTAACCTTAACAACAATTAAACCAGAATCTCCTTTTGGGATAATAGATTTAAATGAGTCGGGAGAAGTTGAACAATTTAAAGAAAAACCAAAGTTAGATTATTTTATCAATGGAGGATTTTATGTTTTTAATAAGAAAATTTTTGATTATTTGGGGGAAGGTCAAGAATTAGAAAAAGGGGTTTTTAATTGTTTAATTAAGGAAAAACAAATAGTTGCATTTAAACATAAAGGTTTCTGGAAATCAATGAATACATTTAAAGATAACCTTGAATTAAATAAATTATGGGAGACGAAAAAACCATGGGCAGTATGGGAATGAATTTTTGGAAAGATAAAAAAGTATTTATTACTGGAGCAGATGGATTCATTGGAGGATGGATAGCAAAAACCCTTATAGAAAAAGAAGCAAATGTTACTGTGGTAATCAGAGACACTAAAAGAGAAGATTCATTAGATTTGCATAATATTAGAAAAAAAGTAAATATAGTTAAAGGGGATATAGTTGATTATCCTTTAATGCAAAGAATTATGAATGAATACTCAATTCAATATGTTTTTCATTTAGCAGCTCAACCCCTTGTTGAAATTGCGACGCGTTCTCCATTATCCACTTTTGAATCAAATATAAAAGGAACTTGGAATATTTTAGAATCGGCAAGGTTGACAAAAACTGTCGAGGGGGTTATTGTAGCATCTTCAGATAAAGCTTATGGAAATCAAGAAAAACTTCCTTATTCAGAAGATCAACCTTTACAAGGAATATACCCTTACGATGCTTCAAAAGTTTGTACAGATGTTTTAACTAGGTCTTATTTCATATCTTTTGGACTTCCGGTAATAGTAACGAGAAACGCAAACACTTATGGCGGAGGAGATTTAAACTTTGGTAGAATGATTCCTGGAGCAATTATTTCCTCACTACAAGGAAAGGAAATGAATATAAGAAGCGATGGAACTCCAGAAAGAGATTTTATTTATATTATAGATGTTGTTAATAGTTATTTATCTTTAGCAGAGAATATAAAAAATAAAAATGTTGTTGGAAATGCGTTCAATACTGGTTCAGGTAACCCTATCCAAGTGATAGATCTTTTTAAATTAGTAACCAAATTAACAGGAAACAAGATAGAACCAAAGGTTTTAGGGGAAGCAACAAATGAAATTGATAAACAATATTTATCTACCGAAAAGATAAAAAAGACAATTGGATGGAAAGCAAAATATACTTTAGAAGAGGGGTTGAAAGAAACAATTGAATGGTATAGAAATTATTTAGTTAAAAAAGGTAAAATTTAAAATTCTTACAATGAAAAAAATAAATGTTTTTTTAAGAATTGGAAAAAATCCCCACCCAATTTATTATGATTTAATTAATTTTCCTCCGAAAGGGGTAATTTTTAAATATCCCAAAATAATAAAACATTCTTCTGGAGAAAAGGCAAGTTTTTTTCATAAATTAAAAGTAAAGTTATGGTTATTTTCCCTTAGGAATGGAAGACCACCAATAATAAAAATAAATCCCTTTGGTTGTGATTTAATTCATACTACAAATAATATTATGAATTCTGGTAAGACCCCTTGGGTAATGGATGTAGAACATTTACTTGGTCTTTTCAGTTTTAGTTCTTTTAATTTAAAAAATAAAAGATATTTTTCAAAAGTAAAAAAAGTTCTTTCTTCAAAATATTGCAAAAAATTAATGCCCTATACTTTAGCCTCAAAATTAAGTATGGTGCATGGGGGATTGGGAGAATTAGAATATAAAATACATGTTTTGCCTCCTGCCAAGAAGGCAATTCCAAGATTCAAAAAGCAAAAAAATAAAATTCCAAAAGTTCTTTGGGCTGGAAGATTTTTTTGGGAAAAAGGGGGAAATACAGTGATTCAAGTTTTTGACAAAATTAAAAAAGACCTTAAATTCGATTTAATAATGTTGGGGCCTGTTCCCGAAGAAATAAAAGAAAAATATAAAAATTGTAATAATATTTTTTTCATAGAAAATAAAACTTGTGATAATGTGTTGTGGGAACAATTTAAAGAAGCAGATATCTTTTTTTATCCTACAAATTTAGATTCTTTTGGACTCGCGATGATTGATGCGATGAATCATAGATTACCAATAATTACGAGCGATATGTTTTCAGCTCCAGAGATAGTTGAAAATGGAAAAACAGGTTTTGTGGTAAATCATCCAATGAAGTGGCATGATGAAAAATTTCAAAACCTTGAACTTTTTCCAGGAGAATATCTTAAAAAATTAAAAGTTTTTCATGATAAAAAATATATTGAAGAATTAGCAAAAAAATTAATGATTTTAATAAAAGAGAAAAAATTGAGAGAGAAAATGGGAGAAGCAGGATACAAAGAAGTTTCAGAAGGAAAATTTTCCATTAAAATAAAAAATAAAAAATTAGAAGAAATTTATAGAGAATCTATTAAAAAATAAAAATAAATAGTTCAAAAAAATATGGTGTGCAGAATCCAAGGACATATGTTCTAGTGCACCGAAAATTAGTTCGTGTAAAAACTAACTAATTTAATGAAAAAAGAAGAAATAAGAAAAGAATATTTTAAATTAAGAACTAAGGGGCACACAAATAATCAATGCAGAATTATTCTAAAAGCTAAATATAATTATGAAGTAAACATTAGAACATTAAGGCGATGGACAAATAAACTAAATCAAGGTAACTGAGATTTGAAAGATAAATCAAAAAGACCAAAAAAAAATCCATCGAAAAATAACTCCTGAATTAGAAAATAAAATAATTTTCATAAAAAAGAAAATTGGTTGGTGTGCAGAAAAGATTGAAAATTTAGTTTATGTAAACCACACAACAATTAACAAAAT
>CAZTPM010000009.1:0-13519 GCA_964615065.1 Candidatus Woesearchaeota archaeon | reverse complement strand
AACCACAAAGATATGTTAGTTTTATAGATGTCCCTGGACATGAAATGCTAATGGCAACAATGCTTTCAGGAGCATCGACAATAGATGTTGCAATTCTTGTAATCGCTGCAAATGAAGGAATCAAACCACAAACACGAGAACACTTTATGGTACTCCAAGCAAAAAACATTAAAAATATAATTATTGTCCAAAATAAAATTGACTTGGTTTCAAAAGAACAAACCTTAAAAAATTACAAAGAAATTAAAGAATTCTTAAAAGGGACTTTAGCTGAAAACGCACCAATAATTCCTGTGTCTGCTCAACAAAGTGTGAACATTGATAAAATCTTAGAAGAACTCTGCAAAGTCGAAATTCCAAAACGAGATGAAACATCAGATTCAATATTTCTAATTGCAAGAAGTTTTGATATTAACAAACCAGGAAAAGAAATTTCAAATTTAAATGGAGGAGTTTTAGGGGGAATTCTAAAAAAAGGAAAACTAAAAGTCGGCGACGAAATTGAAATCAAACCAGGATTAACAATTAAAAAAGCAAACCAAATGATTTACAAACCCTTAACAACAAAAATCTTATCTTTGCACAAAGGAAGCAAATCTGTAAAAGAAGTTTCACCAGGCGCGAGCATTTCAATTGAAACAAACCTTGACCCTTTCTTAACAAAAACAGATTCTTTAACAGGTTGCTTGGTTTCCAAAAAAGGTGTGCTTCCAGAAATTGTTTCATCTGTAAAATTAAAAGCAGAATTTTTCAAAGAAGTTTTTGGAACAGAAGGCCATGAAAAAATAGAAATCCCAAAAACCAATGAAGTATTAATGCTAAATGTTAATACAACAATAACCCTTGGAAAAGTTACAAAAGTATCAGACAAAGAAATTGAACTGAACTTGACAATTCCAATTATAGCATTAAAACACGACAATGTCGGAATCGCACGAAACTTCAAAAACCATTGGAGATTAATCGGCTGGGGCGAAGTTTTGTAGAGAGAGAGGTTAATTAAATTAACATTCAGCAATCCTTACAAACAGGTTACTACTTATTTATATATAAATTTGGTTCATTTCATTATATCAAACCTCAAAAACCACATAAACCTCATCACCTTTACGAACCAAAGGCAAAGCAATCCCAACTTCTCGACCTTTTTTAACTTTGTTCACAGGTTTATTCTCAATTTCCATTCTTTCAACTTTCACATTTACAATTCCTGTTGTGTTTCCAACCACAACCAAATCATCACCAATCTTTATTTCACCAGACAAAACCTTGACAGCGCCAACACCAACTTTTGGAAAATAATGTGTGACCTTTCCAACAAATTCTTTTTTAGTTGTAGCCAAAGAATTCTCTGCATTTGAAAAATCATCTGAAGTCGGCACACCTAAATAAAAACCAGAGGAAAAACCTTTTGTATAAACAGAATTTAATTTTTCAATTTCTTCCTGAATTTCTTTTTTAGATAAATTATTATCCAATGCTTTTCTATAGCTTTTTACAACAACGTCAACATAACGTGCATCACGGTTCCGACCTTCTATTTTAAAAGAAACAATTCCTGCTTTTTTTAACTTGCCAATAAAAGACAAAGCACACAAATCTTTTGCAGACATCACAGTATTTTTTTCTAATTTAAGCTTCTTTCCTTCGCTATCTTCAACAAAATAACTTTTTCTACAAACTTGTGCGCATTGCCCACGATTAGCAGACCTGCCAAAAAGATGTTGAGAAAGAAAACACCGACCTGAAATCGCAACGCACATTGCACCATGACAAAAACATTCAACAGAAATAATTTTAGAAATTTTCTTAATTTGTTTTAAATTTAATTCGCGTGCAAGAACAACTCGCTCTGCTCCAAGATTTTTATAAAACTTCGCAGCCCCTGAATTTGAAACCGAAGCCTGCGTTGAAACATGAAAAGGAATTTTGTATTTTCTGCACAAGTTAATAACTGACAAATCCCAACAAATTACAGCATCAACTTTTCCTTTAATTTTCTTAAAAACTTTTTCAAGTTTAACCAATTCCTCGTCGTAAACAACAATGTTCAAGGTAAGATATTTTTTCACACGAGGACCACAAATTTTATTTATCTGAACTAAATCTTTAATTTCAAAATTCTTTGCATTTGCACGCATTGAAAATTCTTTCAAACCAAAATAAACAGCATCTGCTCCAGCATTTACTCCTGCAATCAACTGCGGAAATCCACCTGCCGGCGCAAGAAGTTCATATTTTTGTTTCATAAGAAAGAGAAAAGTAAAAACTTTATAAACTATTCTTCATAAATATAATCATGAAAAAAGAGATAGCTTTAATTTTTGGAATAATTTTTTTAATGAGCTTTGCACTTGCTGGGCAGGGAAACCAAAATCAATCAAATAATTCTCAACAAAACATAATTCAGGTAAATTCAACAAATACAGGAAATCAAACAGCTTTGCAAAATCAACAACAAACACAAAATCAAAATAGAATAAAAGCCCAGAACAGAATTCAAATTCACAACATGTCAGGAGAATGCCCTATGAATTGTTCATGCCAGGGTTCTGTTATTCAATGCCAACTGCAAAATGGAAGACAAATGACTGTTTCAGCAGGAAAATCAGGAAACACAATTGTTCAAACAAAAGGACAAAATATTTCAACAATAACTGAACTTTACACAGAAGAAGGAAAAATTTATGGTCAATTTAAAGGACAAACAAAAGTAATTAATTTAATGCCAGACCAAATTAAAGAAAAGCTAAAGCAAAAAATTCCTTCTGAACTTTCTGAAGAATTAGAAATTGAATTAGATGAAAATGGTTTTTATCAAGTTCAAACAAAAAAACAAGCAAGATTTTTAAGAATGTTCAAAGTTAGAGAAAGGGTTCGTGTAGAATTTAACCCTGAAACAGGAGAAATGTTACAAATAAAAAATTCTTGGTGGGGATTTTTAGCAAAAGATATTAAAGCAGAACCAATTGTTGGAGCAAGTTGTGGAACAGTAAGCCCAACAGGAAGAAATGAATGTTGCCAAAACAAAGGTTATAATTATTGGAATGAAGAAAAAGTAGAATGTGTTTTTTAATTAAACTTATCTCTTTTCTTTAAATAATCTATTTTCCTATTCAATAAAACTTCTAAAGGATATTTTATTGTTTTAGTTATCAAATTCCTACCTTTCAAAACACCATTTGATTCTTGTTCTTTATCAAAATTTATCACCAAATAATATAATGGATGAAAAATCTGCCCTGAAAAAAGATCTCTAAAATAAACAACCAAATGCGTATTTTCCTTAAAATGTTTTGGATGTTGAGAATGCAAAAAAGCTTGTTCAATCATAATTTTAATTTCTTCATCACTTCTTTGGTTTCTTGATACATCTTCATAAACTCTCTTCCGATAACTATCAATAACATGATTAGGAACTAATAAATTATATTTCATAATAAAACTCTTAAAAAGAAGTTTATAAAAATTTTTATACTATTAAATACACTTTTTTTAATGGCATATTATTCACATTCTAAATTAAGCTGCTTTGAACAATGCCCATTCAAGTACAAACTTAAATACATTAACAAAATCAAACCAGAAATTGAACCAATAATTGAAATCCACCTCGGAAAAAGTGTGCACGATTCTCTTGAATGGATGTATATGCAAGTTGTTCAAAAAAAGAAAATCCCAACAGCAGAAGAACTAATTGAAAATTATGCTAAAACATGGCAAGAAAACTACAAACCAGAAATAGTAATCACAGATAAAAAGTTAACACAAAAAGATTACTTTAACAAGGGTATTGGATTTTTGCTTAATTATTATATGCAACACAACCCATTTGATGACAACACCTTAGAAACAGAGAAAAAAATTTTGTTCAATTTAGGTAATAATCAAATATTGGGATTTATAGATAGATTAGCGTATGATAAAAAGAAAAAAGAATATGTTATTCATGATTACAAAACATCAGGTTCACTTCCAAGCAGAGAAAAAATAGACAACGATCGCCAACTCTCACTTTATTCTTTAGCCATCCAAGAACTTTTCGGGGAAAAAACAAAATGTCTTCTTGTCTGGCATTATTTAAATTTCAACAAACAAATCTTCGTGCGAAGGTCAAATAAAGAACTTGAAAAACTAAAACAAGATATTTTAGGATTAATTCAAAAAATAGAATCAACAACAAAATTCCCAACAAATAAAAAAACTCTCTGCAACTGGTGCGAATACAAAAATATGTGCCCTGCTTTCGGAGGCGAACCTCCAAGCAAAAAACAAAAGCAAAAAACATTAAATAATTATCCAACTGTTAAAAAGTATTTGAGGGGTTGAGATTAGAGAAGAATATTTATAAAAGAAAGAATATTGTTTTTAATATGGTTTTAAATAAAGAGCAGATAGAAAAAATCAAAGAATTATTAAGAAGCAAATTAAATAACAAATTATCCAAATATGCAAGAGAAACAACCGCTATGCCTTTTCTTGCAAAATTAATGCAGGATTCTGAAAAAGTCGCTGCATATTCCTTTATTCACTCTCTTGCTACAACCTTAGGCATGTCCATTTATGAACAAGTTTCAAAAATAATTGCAGAGCCATATTTTGATGAAGTTAAAACAGGTTATGATGTTAATGGAGAAGTTTCAAACGAAGAAAATTCTGTAATTTCTAAAATATTACAGGAAATCAAAAACAGAACAAGAATTGCAAATAAAGAGCAAGAAATTAAAGAAATTTTAAATTGTAATTCTAATAGTGGAAGAAAAATAAAAATAAGAGCAGACTTATTTTTAAAAAAAGGAGATGAAGAATTTTATATTGAAATTAAAACAGCAAAACCAAACATAGATGTTTTTACAAAGTCCAAACAAAAGTTATTAGAATGGGTTGCATTAAGAAACAAAAAAGTAAATACAATTTTAGCAATTCCTTATAACCCATATCATCCAGAACCCTATAGCAGATTTACAATGCAAGGTTATTTAGATGAAGAAAAAGAACTTTATGTTGCTGAAAAATTTTGGGAACTTTTAGGAGGTAAGGGAACTTATGAAGAAGTTTTGAAAATCTTTGATGAAATTGGAAAAGAGTTTAAAGAAAAGATACAAGAGAAGATTAAGGAAGTTGCGAGAGAAAAGATTAAAGGGGTTTAATCTTTAATATTTTGTTTAGACAATATTTTTTCAATGGTTCTTTTAAAATTAATTATCTCAATTGATTTTATGTAATAACCCAAATTTATCATTAAGGGCGTTGTTGAAATTACTCTTTGTTGTGTAGGTATGTTTTCTATAATTAAATCTCCTTTTGCACTAAATTGGGGACCTTGAAAAAGTACCCCTAAAAAAACTAATCTTTTAGCTCCAAGAAGCATAGTTCCTTTCTTATCACTAAACCCATTTTCATTTAGAATAAAGATTGGAGAACCTGATGAACCCAGAAAACAAGCTATATCAACTACGCCAATATTTTTATCGTTAAAATCAATTGCTGGATGAGATGCAGTAATCCCCTTCCTAAAAAGAGGTAAATTATTTCTTTCATCCCATAATCCTATTGGATAACCGACCATAACAATATCTTCAATTGCACTAAGTTCCTCAAGTTTTTTATTATTCCAAATTAAATCTTCAGTAATTGGTCTAAAAAATACCTCTTTTTTTAATTGTTCTTTTATTTGATACAATAAGGGTGCAAAAAAACAAAAACATAAATCCTTATCATCATGAAAGTACCAATCTGGTTTAAATTTAATATTTATATTTTCTTTATCTAATCCTTGTTCATTTTTTGCATGTAAAAAGAAATTCACTTCTTCATTTTTATTCTCGTTAATGACATGTTTATTTGTGATTATAATTGGAATGTTTTTACTATTTATTTTAAATTGAAAGAAGAATCCTGTTCCTTTAGAGCCTGAATTGGTTACTAAACGAATAGTGCTATATTGCATTTGTTCAGAAATCGTTTTTGGTTGCATTCTTTATTTTGTCTCCTTCCGCATCCGAAAAACAATCTCACAATAAGGTGCTCTATCTTTTTCTGTCCTGTTCAAAACAGGTCTTTTGAATTTATCAATAATCTTTAAACCGCTCTTTTCAGCGATTAAAGGATATAAATTGTATTTATCATTTGCAACAATAAAATAATCTCCATCATCTTTAACAAATTTTTTCATATTAATCAAAACCTGACTAATCCCTTTAACATATTCGTCTCTTGCTTGTTTTCCTTGCCCTTTAAATAAAGGTCCAATTTCTTTATTATCTTTCCTTGAAATACCAAATAATTCATAAGAATAAGCATGTTGTTCATGATAATCAATTTGCCCAACATATGGCGGGGAGGTAAAAACCCCATCTATTTTTTTATTCTTTAGCAATTTATAAAATTTAGAATTCTGCTTTTTCATTTTTTCAAAAATATTTAACTCTCTTGAATCCCCATGCAATACTTCTGAATAAACTTCTTTTCTTAAATCTGAAAATTCCTTTAATCTTTTTATTGTATCATAAGTATATCTTATTAAATGTTTAATTACTGAATTCACAGGTGTGCATAATTTCTTATGCTTTCTACAATAATAAGGTCCAATCTGCGGTTCTTTCAAAGTTGCTAAATCAGAATGTCTTGTTGCTCTACATGAACGAGCAGTTCTACTTAAAATTACTCTCAGAACATTTTTCAAATTTTCATCCTTAACTTTTCCTAAAAGATTAATATAATAAAATAACTCTTGCTTAACTCTTTTAGAAAACCACTTATTCAAAAAACTATTCATCTCTTTTTCATCTAATAAACCTAATTTATTTTTTGTTCCATTTTTTTCAAAAAACTTTTTATTCTCTTCTAAAAATTCTTTAAGTTTTTCTTCCCCATATTCTTTTTCATTTTTAATAAAACCTTTTCTAACTTTATTCTTAAATTCAGGGTTTGGAAAATGTTCTTTATTAAATTCACTTAATCTTTCCTTTAGTTGCTCATCAAAAACATCATCAAAAACTTCTTGACTAAATTTTCTTGTTTCAAAACAAATGTCTCTTGCTATTCTATCTAATTTAACTAAATAGTATTTTCCTAATTTTGCCTTAGAAATTAAACAATTAAAATCAGACACATCAATTCCAATAGAATGTAAACCCAATTCTGAAGATTGAACAAGTGTTGTTCCGCTTCCCATAAAAGGATCAAGAATAATTCCTCCTTTCTTAAAAAAAATTTGTTTTTTATGGGTATTTATATGTTCATCTAAAAAATATTCAACTAATTGAGGTATAAATTTTCCTTTGTAAGGATGCAACCTATGAACATGCTTTGTTGTATCTGACTCCCTTAAATGAGAAAACGACAAACTCCAATCCAAATCATTTCCTAATTTCTTTTTCCATTGTTCTTGTTTTTTAACAATGCCATTATCATAATAATCTTTTAATTCATCCAAATCAATTCTTATTGTAAGCCCTTGCATATATTTCTTTAGTTTTGCATATTGGATTAGATAAGATATATTGGAAACAGCCACAGGCCTATCTAAATAATTAGTTGCCCATTCTGATGCCTCTTTTAAAGAAATAACCTCTTTATTCATAAAAAAATAACATTAATTAGATATATAAATTTTTTGGACCATTTCAAAGTAATAAGTTTTAATTTCCCCCACCATTCTCCTGAACCTTAACCAAGTCAGTAACATAATCCCCTTGCTGAAGTTTTACAATACGAACACCTTGAGCAGCACGGCCCATAACTCTAATGTTTTTCAAAGAAGTTCGAATCACAATTCCTTTTGCTGTTGTAATAATAATTCCATCACTTTCATTAACAGCAACAGAGGTCACAACCTCGCCTGTTTTTTCTGAGACTTTCAAATTAATCACACCTTTTCCAGCACGTGAAGTTTTTCTATAATCTTTAACAGCAGTTCTTTTTCCATAACCTTTTTTTGTAATTGTTAAAACAGCTTCTGTATTTAAAATTTCCAAACTCACAACTTCATCAGAACTTTTATCCATTTTAATTCCTGTAACACCATAACTTGCACGCCCCATTTCACGAACATCATTTGAATTAAACCTGATTGCCTTTCCTTTTCTTGTTGCAAGTGAAACATCTTGTCCCTTCTTAACAATTTCTACCCCAATCAAAAAGTCAGAATTATCATTAGGCAAATTAATTGCTTTTACACCAGATTCACGAGGTCTTGAAAAATTCTTTAAAGAAATTTTTTTAACTTGCCCTTTTTTTGTCGCCATAAACAAACAATCATCAAATTGCTTAACAGATATAACATTTGTAATTGATTCATTTTTCAAGTTCAATAAATTAATTAATGCCTTTCCTTTACTATATCTTTCTGCTTCAGGAATATCATAGGTCTTTAACCACAAAACCCTTCCGCGCGTTGTAAAGAACATTAAATAATCGTGAGTAGAACATGTAATCAATTGTTTTACAAAATCTCCTGTAGCTAAATTACTTCCTATAACTCCTTTGCCCCCTCGCTTTTGCTCCCTGTAAGTTTGAACATCCATTCTCTTACAATAACCTTTATCTGTAATTGTAACAACAACTTCTTTTTTTTGCACCAAATCTTTTTCTTTAATTTCTTTGATATTTTTTAAAACATTTGTTCTACGAGCATCACCATATTTTTTCTTAAGCTCTAAAACCTCTTTAATAATAATTTTTAAAACCTCTTCAATGTCACCTAAAATATTTTCATACTCTAAAATCTTTTCTGTTAATTCTTTATTTTCTTTTTTTAATTTGTCCTGCTCTAAAGAAGTCAATTGTTGCAACTTAATATCTAAAACAGCCTGAGCTTGTTTATTAGTTAATTTAAATTTCTTAATCAAACCTTCCAAAGCTTCTGTAGTGGCTTTAGATTTTTTAATCAAAGAAATAATTTCATCAATATTTTTTAAAGCAATCAAAAGACCTTCAACAATTTCCAAACGATCTTTTGCTTTTTTCAATTCAAATTTTGTCCTGTTTGTAATAATAGTTTTCCGATATTTAACATATTGCTCAAGAACATCAAGCAAATTCAAAACTTTTGGCTGACCTTCAACCAAAGCCAAAAAATTAACATTAAAAGAATCTTGCAAACGAGTATATTTGTAAAGTGCATTAATTACAAATTTTGAATTCGCTCCTTTCCTCAACTCAAGAACAATTCTAATTTTTCCTCTTGAAGATTCGTCCCGCAAATCAGAAACATCTTTAATTTTTTTCTTTTGGACAAGGTCAGCAATTTGGGTTATCAAAGTGGTTTTATTTAACATATAGGGAATTTCAGAAATAATAAGAGCGTCTTTTTTCTTAAATGTCTCAACAAAAACTTTCCCACGCATAATTAATCTTCCTCTTCCTGTTTTATACAAATCAACCATGTCTCCTGTGACACTCCCCCCTGTTGGGAAGTCAGGCCCAGTCACAATTTCACAAAGTTCATTAATTGTTATTTTTGGTTTTTTAATATAAGCAACAATAGCATCACAAACCTCTACTAAATTATGGGGCGGGATATTTGTTGCCATTCCAACTGCAATACCTGTCGCACCATTTAACATCAGCGTCGGTAATTTTCCCGGAAGTAATTTAGGCTCTTTTGTTGAACCATCATAATTTAAAACAAATTCAACAGTTTCTTTATCAATATCTTGTAAAAGTTCTAAAGAAATATTTTGCAACCGCGCTTCAGTGTTATGATTTACAAACCCATTAGCAACAAATGAATGACACTTGCTATCAACTTTTACAGAATAAACATTCTTTGGCCTCTTTGTTTTTTCAATTTTAATTAATTGGTCAAAATAAAATTTATTTTTTAATATCCAATTAATTAATTTCAAGTCTTTATCATCTAATATTTTTTTCAAGGAATTATAATTTTTAATTAAAGAATTATATCTATCAAAATTATTTTTAGAAATAAATTCACCTGAATATTTGTTTCTCAAATAATCATTCAAAAAAGGAATAAAATCAGTTTTGATTAATCTTGTTGAATTAAGAGTTTTTATTGATTTTAATAGTCCTGTCTTTCTTTTTGAAAAGAATCCCACTTCATTATAAAATTTATAAATATTATCATAAGACGAAACAAATAATCTAAAACAATTACTTCTTTTATCTATCTGTGGCATATTTGAAACAATCCCAAAATTCATTAAAACAATTTTAAGTTGCCTAATTAAAATATCACTCTTTGAATCATAACACAATTGCACACTTTTTCCTCCATGTCGCTTGTCCACAATATTTTGAACACTTCCATCACCTTCAAACAAAGCTATTAAAAAATTTTTAACATGTTCTTTTTTAGATTTTAATACTGAAAAAGGAATTTCCTTTTCGTGAGATTTAACATTTTTCAAACCAATATTTTGTAAAAATAAAACAACTTTTTGTTCATATATGCTTAATTCTTTACAACCTCTTTTTATCTGCCGTTCATATAATTGAACACCTTTAAATTGTGATAAAATAATTGACTTTACTTTATTATAAAATTCCTTATCCTTATTATTAAATAAAACTTGCTTATTATGGAAACTTCCCTCGCTAATTAATGCACCTAATAAAAAAGCTAAATCATTATTCATCTTAAAAGGAAAACCAATATTATTTTTGAAACCTTTTTTTGGATGATACTTTGTCAGCTCAAAAACTTTATTTGAAAACAAATTATGGTTTCTATTTAAAATTACTACACTTCCTTCTTTCAGATTTTCCAAAAGTTTCCATGAAATTCTTGGTTTAAAATCAATTCCCACTCCCCATGTTAAAACAGGATGATTATAAGATCCTTCAAGAGCATAACCAGATTTTGTTAAAATTTTAATTGTTTTATGTTTCCCTGAATTAAAAAATTTAGACGCAGAATTTTTTTTGCCTTCATATGATAACACTTTCATATTAATTTTTGCTTCTTTTTTATCCGAGATTTCACTTATGGGCAACATTCCTTTATCTGTTAAAATCAAAGTGTCACCTGTAACACAATAACGATAAGCAGCTGGCGGGTCGCCATCAATTGAACCAAAATTCCCTTGCCCAAAAACCAAAGGATAACGCAGTGAAAAATTCTGAGCCATTCTTACCATTGCATCATAAACAGCTGTGTCACCATGAGGATGATATTTGCCAATTACATCTCCAACAATTCGCGCTGACTTTTTTGTCTGAGTTCCGGGCTTTAAACCCATTTGTTGCATTGAATAAAGAATCCGTCGCTGACCCGGTTTCATTCCATCTTCAATTGAAGGAATCGCCCGTGAAACAATAATACTCATAGCATAATCTAAATATGCTTTCCGCATTTCACCTGAAACCTCTGTGTCATAAATTCCTTTTTCAGATTCTTTAAGTTGTTCTTCTGGTGTCATTTTTTATTCCCAATAATCTTATTTAATTCTTTAATTGCTTGCTTATTATTTTCAAACAAAATAGTTTTCATTCCTAATTTTTCTGCTGGCTTAATATTCCATTCTTGATTATCTATAAAAAGACAATTTTTTGCAGGGACTTTAAGTTTCTTTAACAATAATTTATAAATTTTCGGATTTGGTTTACGAAAACCAACATCACAAGAAACAATATTCAAATTAAATTTTTTATAAATTTCATCAGACATTAAAGCTATTTTAGACAAGTGCCATTGATCTGACAAAACAACAATTTTATATCCTTTCTCTTTCAATTTAAAAGCTTCTTTGAATAATAGTTTATTTACTTTGAATTTATCTCTATAAGTTTTGACAATTAATCCCTCTAATTTTTTTATAGGAATTTTATTGTTTTGTGCCATAGTTTTTATTATTTTATGGTAAGGAGAAATTCCTTCAATTGCATCTGCATAAACAGAATCAATAGAATCAAACCACTGGTCAAGAGAAATTTTTAATTCTTTCGCAATCATTGAATGAACCCCGGAAACTTTGACTCCATCTTTTATTTTTATTGGTTTTTTCACTAAAGCTAAAACTCCTCCCACATCAAAAATTACTGCTTTTATCATCATGCAACCTCCTCGCCTTTATCATCAAGATACTTCATAAATTCTTCTTCTGTTAATTCTTTTTGTGTGGCATCTTCACCTTTCCAACCACACTTATGGCATTCCCACTTTCCAACTTCCCCGATAACAACTTTTAAATTATCATTTCCACACTTTGGGCATTTACGAACTTTAAATTTTTTACTTCCAGAATTCAATGTTTTGGATGACACCGAGCAGTAACCTTTCTTTTCACTTGAAATTCCTTTCGCTTTATTATAATCAGCTTCACTACCATATCCTTCAGTTATCCAAGCAGGTGTTGTTAATTTATTTTTCGGCATTTTTATTTTTCTTTGTTTTTACTTTATTTAATTCTCTTTTAATAGGGAATACAACATTATGAAATCCACATTTATTACAGAGCCAATTTCCTTGTTCTCCTGCACCAAGGCGACTATCTTTCCATTCAACATTATCTGATTTGCACTTTGGACAAAATCTTCGTTCTTCCATTTTTAAATATCCAATTTCGCCTCCCTTGCATTTTCTGCTATAAATTCTTTTCTGCCTTGAACATCATCACCCATTAACATTGAAAAAGTTTGGTCAGCTTCAACAGCATCTTCAACAAAAATCTTTTTTAGTTTCCGAGTTTTTGGATTCATTGTTGTTTCCCAAAGTTGAGTTGAACTCATTTCACCAAGACCTTTAAATCTGGTGATGTTACTTGTCCCAAGTTTTTCGACAGCTTTTTTTAATTCCTCGTCCGTATAAACATAATAATCTTTTCCTTTTCTAATTCTATACAAAGGTGGCAACGCAACATAAATATTTCCATTTTCAATTAACTGCGGTAAAAACCTAAAAAAGAAAGTCAGCAAAAGTGTTTTAATATGCTCGCCATCAACATCTGCATCTGTCATAATTATAACTTTTTGATATCTTAATTTTTCCGAATTAAACTGCTCTCCAACACCTGTCCCAATTACAGTAATCATGTTAGTAATTTCTTCACTTGAAAGCGAACGAGAAGGATTGGATTTTTCAACATTTAAAATTTTTCCTCTCAATGGCAAAATCGCCTGAGTTTCTTTATTCCTGGCTTGCTTTGCACTTCCACCTGCACTTTCTCCCTCGACAAGATATAATTCAGTATCATCTGATTTCTTTTTTGAACAATCAGCAAGTTTTCCAGGCAAACCACCCAAGGAAAACGCACTTTTCCTACGGACTAAATCCTTAGCTTTCTTAGCAGCCAAACGAGCTCTTGCAGAATCAAGTGCTTTTGAAGTTATTTTTTTTGCAATCGCAGGATTTTCCTCAAAAAATTCAGACAAAGAAACTGTAGTAACAGAATCAACCAAACCTTTTATCTCAGAATTTCCTAATTTTGTTTTTGTCTGGCCTTCAAATTGCGGGTTGCTTAATTTCAAACTAAGAACAACCATTAAACCTTCCCTAACATCATCGCCTGTCAAAGAATCATTTTTCAAAAGTCCTTTTTTCTTTGCATAATCA
>CAZTPM010000008.1:6123-14208 GCA_964615065.1 Candidatus Woesearchaeota archaeon | reverse complement strand
AGAAGTTATAAAAAAATACAAGAGGGAGTAGATGCAGAGAATATCGTTATTAAGAAGGAGAAAGAGATTGTTGTTAAGAGTTAAATTTATTTCTTTATTCATTTTTAAACCAACAACTCTCATCACTTCCAAAGAGATCATTTTGACTAATTAAAGAAAAAGCTCTACATCCTCCACAACATAGAATATATTTGCAGGATTTACATTTTCCACTAAAGTCCCTTTCTCTTAATTTATTTAATATTGGGTTGTTATACCAAATTTCTTCAAGGTTTTCTTCAAAAACATTAGAAACACTTTTTTTAAGAAAAGGACAAGCAAGAACATCTCCATTTGAAGCAATATACATGCTGCTTATACCTGCAGAACATCCTCCTACAATCCTATTCTCCCCAAGTTTAGTCTGAAGATATTTTTTTTGTTTATCATCAACAAGGAAAAATAGAGGTATGGAACAACTCATCAAAGGGTTTAAATTTTTTAATTTGGATATTTCTGTTAATGCGTCTTTCATTTCTTCTGAACTTAAAAGTTCTTCTTTTAATTCTTTGGCATTACCTATCGGAATTAAAGTATTTATTCCAATTTTCAAATCCATTTCTTTTGAAAAATCATTCAAATCACTTAAGAGGGGAATCAAAGACCTGTGCAAGGTGGCTTGAAGCGTAACTTTAATATTGTTCTTTTTTAGATATTTTATATTTTCTATTAACAAAAGATTATAATCTTCTCTTAAATGGGATTTACTTTTTGGAGGAACATCAATACTTAGTTGTATACTGTCAAAAAGTTTTATTTTTTTTATTGGAAATCTTTTCAATAAAGTCCCATTAGTAAGTAAGACAATTTCAGGGATTTTTTTATCCTTTGCATATTGTGCATAATCAAATATGTTTTTGTCTAGTAATGGTTCTCCACCTGTAAAAGCTAATCGATGTGTTCCTAAAGAAGAAATTGAGTCAATTAATTCTAGTACCTTTGATGGTTGAAAAGAACTAATAGATTTTTTATCGTTATAGCAATGTTTACAATTAAGATTGCATCTATTTGTAATTTCTATTTCAATTATTTGGAGTCCAGACTCTTTCATTTTAAACAAAAATCTATACAGTATGGGTCTGCCAAATTTAAATCTCCTTTTAGGTAATATGAAAATGCTCGGCATCCTCCTGTACAAAGACCAAGAAAATTACATTTTTGGCATTTTTCTTCTTTGGGCATAAAATATCTAAATTTTTTAAGGAGCGGAGAATTTTGCCAAATTTCTAGTAAATTTTCCTTAACGGCATCACCACAAATAAATTCTTTTTTCCTAAAATAATTACAAGGTATAACACTACCATCCGCAGTTATAATCATTTTAACTCTTCCCGCCATACAAAAAGGAATTTTTACTTCCTTTTCAAACTCTGATAAAAAAAGAAGGGCATGATTGGGCCTAACTAAAATACCCAATTTTTTAATTTTTTTATATTCTTCAAAAAATTCTAACCATTCCTCTTTTGATAAAATTAATTTTTTTTCATTATCATTACTTGGGACCATATCTAAAATATGCAATTCCATATAACCTTCTTCCTTAACAAATTTTGCCAAATTTAAAATTTCTTTATAGTTCAATTTATTAATTACGCAGGCTATAGAAATCTTTTCTTTTGGATAATATTTTTTTAATATTTTTAAAGAATTCAATGTTTGACTCAACAAATTTTTTTTCCCTCTTATTTTGTCTTGTATTTTCAAACTATCTATATTTAAATTTATTTTATCAATTTTTAATTCATTGAGTTTTTTAGCAACTTCTTCATCTATCAAAAGACCATTTGTATTTAAATAAACTTCAATTTTATTGTCTTTCAATTGTTTTGCTAAAAAAAAGAATAAGTCTTTTTTTACTAGAGGTTCACCTCCACTAAAAGAAACAAAAAGTGGGCCCAATTGATTTATTATTTTTGTTATAATATTCTTCAAATCTTCATCATTCAATTCCTCTCTTCCTAAAGAATTATGTTTGTTATAGCAATAGATACAATCTAGATTACATTTATTAGTTAAATCTATTTGTACTTGAGCGGGCCTAGTAAAAAGAAGTTCAAAATTTTTCAAGTCCATTTTTAATTTGATTTTTAGTTGCTATTGATCATACAAGCGCCTTTAAAAACCTCTTCGGCAGTCATCTTCCACTCATTGACTTTCTTCTCTTTGTTGAATTTTTCTTTTTTTTCCATTTTAAAATAAATTAAAAAGAGTATATATACATTTATGTGATTTTTGAGAATATTTCATTTAATTAAATCCATCACTTCATCAAATGATTGTTTATCTGAAACTTCGATTGAGCTTATTTTTTCTAATGCATCATTTCTTTCAATGATTCCCCACCTAACTCTTTCAGCAAAATATTCTATAATTACTGGTATTTTATTTAGTATTTCTTCATGGTTGCTTTTTTTATTTGGAAACTTTTGCATTAATATTGCACCAGGAATTAAACAGTCAGTATCATATCCTCCGCAACCTGGATCTTCCCAAGGAAGAGAATTTTCTTTAACATATGCTCTGTTTATATTTTTTGTTAATCCAAATGATGGCCCTCCCCTTAATATTGTCATGCCTGGTTGTTCCCAAAAAATTGAAAATCTTCCCAATAGGGAATTATATTTAGGAGTATCTCCGCCAGTCATTAAGATTTCTTCCCCTTGTTCTTTTAGAAATTCTCTATATATGCCATCCATTATTTTATTACAATTAGGTCCACAAGGTAATTTTCCTTGTTTTAAAAAGAACTTATAATATTCAAAAATTGTTGAATTTTCAATTTTATCCTGTGATATATTGATTTGATGATGATTTTTTTCAAGTTGTTCAAATTCAATAATTTTTCTAATGTTTTCTAATGTTTTCTTACCTTTAAAACCATAATCAACAGTCATAGTGAAAAGATCAACTCCTTGCTGATGACATAATTTATTAACTTTATTTAATACAACCGTACTATCTAAACCTCCTGAATAAGCAAAAATAATTTTCTTTCTATCTCTCATGAATTCATCAAATTCTTCCTGAAAAAATTGTGTTGAAGTATATTTGGCATGGTCTTTATCATTCAAAAAATTATAACAAGGTCCACAAAAACCCTTTCTTTCATCAAGAGTATTAACGCACTTTTTACAGATATCAACCATAAAGAAGGATACAAAAAAACAATTATAAGTTTACCTATAGTATAAACTATATATTATATGCTGTAAGAGCATAATTCTTAAAAATTGTTTAGTTCTTATACTTTTATGGAAAAGATTGATTACCATGTGCATATAGGATATGATGAATTCCGAACAAAATTTAATATCTCTGAAGAAGAGGTAATTTCCAGAATGGAACAATATGGAATAGATAAATCTGTAATTTTTGCTTGCCCAAATGTTTATCCAAAGAAAGAGAATCCTTATTTAATAGAAAATAAAAAAATTTTTCAAATATCTGAAAAACATGGAAATCTAATTCCTTTTATGTTTGTCCATCCCCACAGAGATAATCTAGAAATGATTTTAGAAAATGAACTCCTTTTTAAGGGATATAAAATTTATTGTAACGCTGCAGAGATGGATTATTCTTACGAAACTATTCATGATTGTGAAGTTATGAAATATTTGTCAAAAAGAGATAAGCCGTTTATTTTCCATATTGGAAAAGACAAGGGGCATGGAGTGGAAAATCTTTCAAAATTTGTTTCAAATACTGATTCTCCAATAATCTTAGCTCATGTTGGAAGATTCAAAAAAGAGAGTTTAAAGAATGCGGCGAAATTTCCTAATACTTTTGTTGACATCACCCCCCTTAAAGTTTTGATTGAAAATCCATATCATGTAAGTAAGGAATTTAAATTTACAGAAGATATAACTGAAAATTATAAAATTATTGCTGATTTCTTGATTCCGTTGTTTGATAAAAGATTATTGTGGGGAACTGAAGGTCCATGGATAGATAATTTCATTCAAGATGGTTTTAAGGGAGAAAATGAGGTCTTTGATTTTTTTAAGCCCTATTTAGGAAATTTAAATTTATAGTTAAATTTATAGACTTTAGTATATTCTGAAAATTATGAACATACGACGAGCAGAAATAAAGGATGCAGAAAGAATTAGTCAAATTATTTGTGATACAATAAGATTCATTAATTCTAAGGATTATGGTCCAGAACAGCTTAAAGTCTGGTTGGATAAAAATGATATTTCCTCAACAAGAGACAAACTTGAAAGAGGAAGAACTTTTTTCGTCCTAATTGAAAATGAAAAAATAGTTGGCGTTGGAGCATTGGATATTGAAAAAAATAAACTAACTGGCCTTTATGTAGATTATAAAATCCAGAGTAAGGGTATTGGTAGCCAATTATTGGAATATATAGAAAATTATTCTAGAGAAAAAGGAATAAAAAAATTAGAGATGGATTCGACAATTACTGCGCAGTCTTTCTATGAGAAAAAAAATTATAAAACTTTAAAAGAAGTTAATGTTGAAATGGACGGCATTCCAATCACTTGTGTTTTAATGGAAAAATTTCTGCAATGACGATTGTTAACCTTTTTCAAAAAACCAAAAGTTGTGAACATTAAAAATACTTAAATAAATGAAAATATAACTTAAAATATGAAACTAATCCTTGTTCGTCATGGGGAAGCAGATTCTAATATTGATGGAACCCCTCTAATTGAGAAAGGTGTTTTTGAAGTTAAATCTGTGGCAAAACTATGATAACATCGGAATTTAGAGAAGTTTTTGCGAAGCAAAAATTTGGATGGAGCCTGCAAGGCGTAATCTCTAAATCCTTGTTATGTGTTTTTTCTGCAAGAAAAAATCGCGGAGTGAAACGGAGCGACAGTATGACGCAGGGGGCACTTTTATTTATCAAGAATAATGATTGCTCTTTTCATTGCAACAAAAGCATAAGCCCATAAAACTGGAAGCCATAAAGGCATCAATCCAAAAAGACTATTTCTAATGAAGGTTTCAACTCCTGTGGAAACAAAGAAGAATTCAGAAATTATCATGATAATGAATCCGAAGATAAAAAATAAATAGTCTTTTTTTTCATATTTTATGGCGAATGATATTGCTATAATTAATGCGTAAATTCCAGTCAAAACATAATCACTTTTGAAAACTGGAATAAGAGCAATCATTAAAATTATTGGAATAGTATTCAGAAAAATTTTCAAAATTTTATCTTTAATCTTCATGTTATTTATTATAAATCACATTAGTTTAATAATTTTTCTAAAAGTGCCCCCGAGTAATATTGCACATAACATATATAAACCAGAGTTTAGTTTATTACAGCAAGAAATTTTAAGGTATCTTATTATAAAATCTGGAATGTCTTTTAATGCAAGAGGATTGGCAAAGCCTTTGAATAGAACACAAGCAGGTATTGTAAAAGCTCTCCCTGAATTAGAAAAGCAAGGTTTAATAAAAATAAATAAAAATAAGGATTCTGGCAGATGGTCTATTGAGTTTAATAGAGATAATCAAAAAGCAATTGATTTTAAAAGAATTGAAAACCTAAAAAATGATTTATGAATCTAAATTAGTTAAATTTTTAGAAGATAGTTTTCCAGGAACAACAATTATCCTTTTTGGTAGTTATTCTCGAGGAGATGATGTCTGGACTGGTGAATCTGAAGGGCATACATCTGATATTGATATTGCTGTAATTGGAACAAAAGGTAAAGAAATAGATTTGGCAAAGTTTGATAAACTAATGGAAAGAATTATTGTAATTAATTTTTATCCTTCATTTAAACAAATCCATAAGCATTTAAAAGATAATATTTTGAATGGCATATTGCTTTCAGGGAGCGTGGACATATGAAATTGCCAAAAGAGTTTGAATATTATTTGAAAAAAGGAGTGATTAGGAAATTTTTAAAAGAAAATGTCAACTTTGGTGCTCCTAGAGTTACGTCTACTGCTACGAAAGATATTTAAATGGTGTAGACGTATATAATTCATGGTTTATACAGAAATAAAAGAGAAGAATGGGAAAAAATACTTTTATAGAGTTAAGTCAGTGAGAGTGGGGAAGAAGGTTAATAAAAAAAGAATTTATCTTGGAGTTGATTTAGATAAAAAGAAATTGTTAAAAGAAGAGGAAAAAGCAGATAAAGAATTACAATTACTTTCAACACTTTTAACAGCTGAGGAAAAAAATCAATTAGAAAAAATAAAAAAGGATTATCTCAGTCAACCAAAAGAGACAAAAGAAAATAGATATGAATCTTTTGTTTCATTATTTACTTATGATTCTACAAATATTGAGGGAAATACTCTTACACTCCAGGAAACATCTCAGCTTTTATTTGAAAATATAACTCCGAGAAAATCCCTTAGAGAGATAAATGAAGTAATTAACCACAAAAAAGCTTTTGATTATCTCTTGGATGTAAAAAACCACTTTTCTAAAGAACTAATACTTAAAATTCATAAATTAGTGGTTCAAAATACTTTAAGACCAGATTTAAAAGACCAAATTGGAAAATATAGGACACTACAAGTTTATATTAGAGGAACAAACTGGTTGCCTCTGAAACCAGGAGAAGTTCCAAAAGAAATGGGCTATCTTTTATCATGGTATTCAAAGAATAAGAAAAAACTTCATCCTCTTATTTTAGCAGCATATTTTCATTCAGCATTTGAAACTATTCACCCTTTTGTAGATGGAAACGGAAGAGTTGGAAGATTATTAATGAATTTAATCTTATATAAAAACAAGTACCCCATGGTAAATATACCTAATAAAAAGAAATATAAATATTATAAGGCACTAGAATCTTCACAGTTAAATGGGGATCTAATGCCTTTAGTTAAGTTCTTATTTGATATTTTAAAGAAAGAAAAGGTTAGGTTTTAAGGAGTGGTTAGGTGAATACAAAAGTATAAGTGTGGTCACTTGTTCCGCACCCATCGGGTAGCAACTCCATTTTAAAAACTAAGTTCTCCTTGATAATTCAGATAAAAATAAGGGCGTTAAACAAATCCAAAACTTATTTAAAGGAGAATTTCCTATTAATTTTACTTAACTTCGGTTAAGGTTATTTAACTTCGGTTAGATAAGGAAAGATGTGAATTTCGGTTTGTGTCTTTCCACTTATTTTCTTTATAATTTTAAAAAACTCCTAAAAATAAAAGTGAAAAGCTTTTTTATCATTAAATTTTCTAATTAATTTTCAAAGATTTTAGTTTTTCAAATTCTTCCATTAAAGAAGATATGAACAGAAAATTGTTATTAAATAATTATACAAAATATTTGCTCTCAAAATAATTCACAAAATCCAAATCCTTATTCTACCTTGACTTCATCTTTAACCTTTTCTTTAGCAAGATTAACAGCTTCTTTTTGAGCTTTTCGTGCTGCTTTTCTCTGGGCTTTTTGTTCAGGGCTCATTGGTTTTTTACCATTTCTTAAACGATTGTACATGCCTTGTTTTTTATTTTTTTTAGCTCTTCTTTTATTTCCCATGAGAAATTTAGAAAAATTAACTATATATAGATTGTGCTTAATTATTAGGGCGTTTATTTAATAAACTCTTTTTTCTTTAATTTTTTATGGTAACAAAAAAGCAAATACGTTCTGCAAAAAAGTTGAAGAACACAAAGAAACAGAAACCTAAATATCCCTTGCTGTTGGAAAAAGTTATCGAAACTTCAGATATTATCTTAGAAATTCTTGATGCGCGGTTTGCAAAAGAAATGCAAAATAAAGAAGTTGAGGAATTTGTTAAAAGTAAAAATAAGAAAATAATTTATGTTTTAAATAAATCTGATCTCACTCAAAAAAGAGACAAGGCCTTGAATCCAAAAGTTTTTGTTTCGTGTAAAAATCGAAAAGGAATTACTGAATTAAGAAATAAAATTAAACAAGAAGCTGGGAAAATTAGAAAAACAGGGGAATATAAACTCATTCAAGGGGGGATACCTAAGGATACCCTAAAGGGCACAAGAACCTCAGATAATTATGAAGAAGATGGAGGTACCCTAAAGGGCACAAGAACCTCAGATAATTATGAAGAAGATGGAGGTACCCTA
>CAZTPM010000008.1:0-6023 GCA_964615065.1 Candidatus Woesearchaeota archaeon | reverse complement strand
TACCCTAAAGGGCACAAGAACCTCAGATAATTATGAAGAAGATGGAGGTACCCTAAAGGGCATAAAGGGCACGAGAACCCCTCATGAATATAAGAGAATACAAGTGGGGGTTATTGGGTATCCTAATACTGGAAAAAGTTCTTTGATAAATCTTTTAATTGGTCGAACTTCTGCAATAACAGGGGCTGAAGCAGGTTTTACAAAAGGAATCCAAAAATTAAGATTAACTGAAAATATACAATTGCTTGATTCACCAGGAGTTATTCCTATTGGAGATTATTCTATGACAAACGAGAAAAAAATGGCATTACACGCAAAAGTCGGAGGAAGGTCGCCTAATCAAATTAAAAATCCAGAAATTATACTTAATGAAATTATGAAAACAAATAAAAAAGGTTTTGAAAAATTTTATAAAATTGATTTCAAGGATGCAGAAGATTTAATTGAAAAAATTGGAAGGAAAAAAGGTCTTTTAAAAAAAGGTGGAAAAGTTAATTCTGATCAATCAGCTCGTTTTATTTTAAAGGATTTGCAGTTGGGGAATGTTAAGGTGTGAGGGAAAACCGAGTTAGAATGTAATGTAATCATTTAATGCCTGTTATGTGCCCCGAGCCGATAGGCGAGAGCGCAGCGTGGCTTGAGTTTATTTTAATCTCCTGTACACCTTTTCTAATCTTATTTCGTTTTCTTTTAAAAAACCATTTTTTCTTAATTCGCTTAATTTTTTATCGTCAATCATTTGAAAACCAATTTTTTGATGGGCGCGAATTGAAGCAACGTTTTCTTTCTTGATTGTGGCATATAATATTTTGAGGTTATGTTTTTGTGCAAGTAAATCCTCTGCAATTTTAACGATTCCCTTATTTCTAAAATTAATGCTGATAACAATTTGCACAAAACCAGAATCCTTTGGAAATTTTGCTGGAATATATCCTATAACTCCTGCTTTATCATTGTCACAAGTGATGGTATAATAAATTCCATTTTCTGTAAGCAAAATTTCCTCGCGCCCATCAAGGGTTTCAAAGTATTCTTTATCAAATGTACTTAACTTTATTTCCATAGTAGATAAAAAATTAAGCATCTATATAAAACTTAGGGAGATTAAAAAAAAATTTCATATAACGTGCGTGGTTAAATAAAGTTTCTATTAAGAAATTTGGGCGAACAAATGCAATGAAGTGAGCTATTTAACCGCTTGTTAGGTGACCCGAAGAACAAAGAATATTGTGATGAGAATGCAATGTGGCAAGTTTTTAATGAGCAAGCAAAATTCAAGAGGGGCAGGCCTGGGCTCTGGGCAGTGAATTGGATTTTGTGAAAGCGAATATAAAAATGCAGAGTTTGATTTTTTCCGAAAAGGTATTTAAACTTATAGTATCTTATAAATAAAATGGAATTAATAGAACTCATTGGATTTGCGGCGGGACTTTTAGTTGCAATATCTTCATTCCCTCAACTAATAAAATCTTGGAAAACAAAATCTACTGAAGATATTGCTTTATTATGGTTATTAATCAATATTGGGGGGCAAATCCTTTGGATAAGCTATGGAATATTTAAAGATAGCATCTCCCTAATAATAATGAGTTCTATTACCCTTCTAATGGTGGGATTAGTCCTCCTCTTAAAAATAAGATATGGGTAGGAAAAAATCAAATTTCACTTAACATAATGGAAATAGAACTTTACTTCTACTTTTATCCTAAAAAGAGATGTTTAGTAACCTTATAATTTCCTTAGAATAATTTTTAATCAATGAGCTTTCTATTAAGTTTTAATTCATTTGTTCTTTAATTGCCAATATCTATAAATAATAAAATGTAATAAATAGGATGAAAAAGCAATGGTGTGTTTATATTCTTGAATGCCAAGATGGTTCATTCTATACTGGTGTTACAAATGATGTCGACGCGCGAATGAAAGCACATGCAGAAGGAAAAGGAAGCAAGTATGTTTATAAAAAAGGTTTTAAGAAACTCCTTAAAGTAAAACAATGCAAAGATAAATCAGATGCATGCAAATGTGAATATGCGATTAAGAAATTAACAAGAAAGGAAAAGTTGGGGTGGTTTGAAAATAAAGAGAATTAAATTTGGGAAAAATGCTCATCCGCATTTTTTCGTTAAATTCCTGTTATATTCGTTGGAGCAATACGGAGACCGAGGAATAACTACAAGTGGTTTTTGCGAAGCAAAAAATTCAGAAGAGTATGAATCAGGTGGGCGTTAAATTTACATAGTTTATATCAACTTTAGATTCAAGGAGATTTAAATGATATTGGATGAAAAAGGAAATATAGTTTTGTATTATGAAGATGGATATCTTCAGGTAGCTTATGATTCAGTTGGAAAACCATTTGAAAGGCAAATGCAAAGAGTTGAAGATATGAAATATCTCCTTGAATCTGCTTCTCAAGTAAGAGATGCTATGTTATTAAGAACTGTTGTTGCTTATATAGCATTAGAAAAAATGGCATCTCAGCCCACCGAGTAATATTTCTACTAACATAAAGTTATCGATAATAAACTATTAATAATCTTCTAAAATCATCAAAGAACAACAATTCTTATAAACTTCCTTTTTTATTTTTTTAAATGATTTCATGGTTTGAAAAACATAATAAGGTTTCGTGGGTAATTACAATTATTGGAGCTGTGCTTATTTTTTATATGTCTACTCTCAGTTTTAAATTAGGGGTTGGTGGTTCTGGTTTAGGGATTGAATCAATTCTTTACCACATATGTGCGTTTTTTCTTTTTTCTTTGTTTTTGCAAATTTCCTTACTTAAGGGAAAGAAAAATTGGTTTGTTTTAATTGCAGGAATTTTTATTGCAATTGCCTATGGGGTGTCAGACGAGTTTCACCAACTTTTTGTTTTAGGAAGAAATTGTTCTGTGCTTGATATTGGCTGGGATAGTATTGGGATTATTTTTTCTGCAATAATTTATGCGATTTTTCTTGAATTTAAAAAGCAAAAACTTTAAAAGTAATTTTTTGTTTTAAGTAAAATGACAGAAGAACAAACTCAGGAAGCTCAAGAAACAGCTCCTGAACAACCAAAAGAAGTTCCTTCTGAGCAAACTGCAGAGGTAACACCTAATGTAGAAGTTCCAACACAACTTGCTGAAAATGTGGAACAACCTGCACCGGCACAACCTGTTGAAACACCTACACTTGACGATGTTACGCCTGCACAAGATGTGGAAAAACCTGCTGAACCAATAGAACCTGCTAAAACAGAAGTGCCTATTCAAAATGCAGAACAACCTGTGGCACAACCTGTTGTTCAAGAAAACCAACCAGAAATACCTGTTCAACAAACACAACCTGCTCAAGAAGGTCAAATAAACCCTGATGCTAAACCGCAAGAAAATCAGGGAGAAATTCAAGAAACTACTAAATAAAGTTTCTTACTTTTTCTTTTATTTTTTATTTTTCAACAAATTTAAATAACATGTTATCTAATTTATTTTATGAGGTGGAAAATTATTTTGGGTTTTTTGTTTTTTCTACTTGTAGTTAGCTTGCTTTTGTTTTATTGGTTTATTCCTCTTGACGAAATTAGTTTTGAAAAAAAATCATATAATTTTAATTTAGAAAATAGAACAAGCAATATGCAGTTTTATGAGAATATGCGTTTTCTTGATAAAAGTATTTCATATAAAATTTATGATTGCCCTTTGTCAAAAAGAAATAACATGGAGCAGGCTTTTGAAATAATTGAAAATAAAACTATTTTAAATTTTTACGAAGTTGAATCTGAAGAAGATATTATTGTTACCTGCGACAGCAAAAATAAATTTGAAGGGGGCATGTTTATTGCAGGTGAAGGCGGACCGACAAATATAAGTATTTCAGGGGATTTTAGTATAATTTTGCATGGAAAGATTTTGTTAATAAAAGAATCCAAATGCCAAATACCCAACGTGGCATTGCACGAACTTTTGCATGTTCTTGGATTTAACCATTCTGAAAATAAAAATAATATTATGTATCCTTATTTAGATTGCAAACAAACAATTGGAGAAGATATTTTAAATTTAATAAATGAAATTTATTCTATTGAAAATTTGCCTGACTTAGTTTTTGAAAATGTCTCAGCTATTATGAATAGAAAGTATTTAGACACAAATGTTAGTGTTAGAAATAATGGGTTGAAAATTTCAGAAAATGTTAAAGTAAATATTTATTCCGACGATAAGCTTGTAAAAGAAATTGATTTTGGGGAATTGGATGTTGGTAAAGGCAAACAAATTCAGCTTCAAAATGTTTTGGTTTTAAAAATTAAGATTGAAGAATTGCGTTTTGAAATTGATTATGGTTATGATGAACTATCAAAAACCAACAACAATCTTTTTCTAAAAATAAAAGATGAGAACTAATCTAAATCTAAATCATCAATGAAAAATTCATCCTCGTCCTCTGAAATCATATCAAAGTTATCTTCCATGTGGGCCTCTTTTGTTAATCTCGTAAGATATTTTTAGTTTTTAAATATTTCTATGGGCGAAAATATGTTTTGTTTTTGATGATTGTGCTCGGCTTTGCCTCGCTTAAATTTACAACTCACAAGTTCGTTGATATTAAAAATTATTGATGTGGTAAAATCAGTTGTTTTTTTTCAATATGAATTCTATTCTATGAATGCTGTGCAATTTTAATTGAGAAAATTATTTAATAAATAATTCTAAATACTACAATAAGATTTTCATGATTTGAATTTAAAAAAGAATAAAAAATCCCAAAATACAAGAAAAACTTAAGAATATACTAAACCCGCACCAAATTCAAACCAACCCAACTAAAGATTCTATTTTTCCCAAATATTATTACCTTCTTTATCTCTTATCAAACTAAGAAGTTTTTGTGTAAAATTCCAATCTAACTTCTCTAAATTTTTAGGGTACAAAGAGATAAAATTTATATCGTTTTCTTTATATGCCTTGCTTTTTCTCTTAAAGGACTTCTCCTTATATTCCTCATTTTTTATAAGCCCCCAATATTCAACATATATATCATATTCAGGTAAAAAGAAATCAGGATGTAATTTTATTTTTTTAAAAGGATTATCAAAAATCCAAAATTTAGAAGGGATTTTTACCACGGGGTGAACATAAAATCTTATTTTTCTTTTTTCAAAATATTCCCCAATTTGTTTCTCTTCTTCACTATCATATTTTCCAGTATTTGGGGCCATAATTATTTTATATCTTTTTTTTAAATCCTCAAAAAAAATTGTTACCCCTTGAATAACAAATATCAAAGAAAGAAAAAGTAATAAATCTGCTCTATATTCAGGATAATATTTTGTTACTGAAAATAGAATTACTCCTAAAATCAAATAAAGAATTCCTTGAAATTGTTTTGCTGAAAGTTTTTTATTAAAAGACATATTATTAATTATTTTCTTTATTATTTATAACTTCCCTTTTCCCTTCATTGTTACCTTAAAGGGACTTGATTTACTGTAACTTCCAAGTTTGTAGAAACCTTTAAATAGTAGTGATACTTATTAATAAGTATGAATAAACAATATGAAAGGTTAAATATAACTTTACCTAAAAAGTTGCTAGATGATTTTAAGAGATTCTGCGAATCTAATGGAATTAATCTTAGTAGCAGAATTGCTATACTAATCAAAGAGGATTTAGAAAAGAAAAATCCGCTAAAGAAATAATCATAGTAAGTAAATAGGACGAGCCCCGAAGGGCTCGGGAATCAAATGCACCGCGAAGCACAATTCAATTCCAAAATTAGTAAAGAGAAGGACTATAAAAAACTTTCCTGTCCTAATTGTAATTCTGAAAATATTATTAAGAGAGGATTTAGAAAAACTGAGAACAGAGGAAAGATACAAAGATCCTCTTGTAAAGATTGTTCTCATAGATTTGTCATTGATGATGGATTTTTTAGAATGAGAAATCATCCAAAGAAAATAACTTGCGCTTTAGATTTATTTTACAGAGGAGTTTCAACAAGAAAAGTTCAAGAACATTTCAAGGCATTTTATCCTCATAATT
>CAZTPM010000007.1:0-16048 GCA_964615065.1 Candidatus Woesearchaeota archaeon | reverse complement strand
AGATAAAAAAATAATTGGATGCGATTATGGGGGTATTAAAGGAATGTCTGGAGGTCCTTTAGTCAAAAAAGATACAGGAGAGGTTATAGGAATGATGTCTTTTGGTTTGCCCTTTGATAAAAAAATAAAAGAGAACTTATTTGCTGTTTCTATTGATGAGATTAAAATTATTGAGGAGAATTTGAAATGAGTTTGTTATATCAATTAAAAAAGCAGAAAACTTATAAACTCTTAGGTATTAAAAATAATACTTTAAGTCCCCGGTATCTTCTTTTGAACATGCCGGGCTTCATGTTCTTTTTTGGAGGTTTTTTAATATGAAAAAAGCAATTATTTTTGTTGATGCAAATAATTGGTATCATAATGTTAAACCCTGGTTTAAGCCAAGTAATATAGATATAAAGAAACTATCAGATTTTATTTTAAAAAAGAAAAATTTAGAACTTGTTGAAATTCGTTGGTATTCTTCCATGCCAAACAGAGCAGATAATGAATTAATCTATAAGAAACAAAGGGCTTTTTTAGGACATTTGCAAAAACAAGGAGTTAAAATTATTACAAGAAAACTGCAAAAATTATCTACAAAAGAATTAAAGAAAAAAAGACAGGATTTTATTGAATCTTGGGATTTGTGTAAAATTTGTAAACCAATTGTTCAAGAAAGTTTTTTAGATATGTCTGATAATTTTCAAAAAGAGAAGGGGATTGACGTTTGGATTGCGATTGATATGGTGAAGGGGGCAATTAAAGAAAATATTGATTTAGCTGTTTTAATTTCTGGAGATGCTGATTTTGTTCCCGCGTTCAATTTAATTAAGGAAGTTGGGAAAGATGTTTTAAGTTGTTTTGTTCCAAGAGGATATTCAAATGAATTAAGGCAGAAGTTTTCTTATTTAATTTTGAAAAAAGAAATATTAAATAAATGTTTGAAGGTTTTTTTAACATGAAAAAAACAACAGCTAAGCCAGGAGATATTGTTGAATTGCATTTAATGCATGAAATTTATGAAGGTGTGCTTTTAGAAAGTTCTGAAAGTGGAATTGTTCTTTTGAAATTAGATTCAGGTTATAATATTGGTTTTAAGAAAAAAGAAGTTTTAGAAATTAAACTTTTAGAAAAAGGTTGTGAGAAAAAAGAAGAAGTTGTTTTGAAAAAAGATTCTTCAAAACCGAACATTGCAATGGTGATTACAGGCGGGACAATTGCTGCACGTCTTAATCCAAAAAAGGGTGGTGTTGATTGGCTTGATACCCCTGAAAGTTTATTTAAATTTTATCCTAATTTATTTGATAAAGTAAATATATCAAAAGTGAAAATTCCTTTTATGAAAGCATCTGAAGATATGGATTTTAAAGATTGGCAGAAAATTGCAAGAACTACTGAAAAACTTTTGAATAACCCAAATATTCAAGGAATTATTGTCACACATGGAACAGATTTTTTGCATTATACTGCATCTGCTTTGAGTTTTTTTCTCGGTAAATTAAATAAACCAGTTGTTTTAACATATTCTCAGAGAAGTATTGATAGGGCTTCTTCAGACGCAAATCTTAATTTGCAATGTTCTGCTTTAGTGGCTATTTCAGATATTGCAGAAGTTGTGCTTGTTGGTCATGCAAGTTCTAATGATGATTATTGCAATGCAATGCAAGGAACTAAGGTGAGAAAATTTCATTCTTCAAAAAGAGATGCTTTCAAAGTTGTGAATGATAAGCCAATAGCAAAAATTTATCCAGAGAGAATTGAAGTTCTTAAAAACTATAATAAGAGAAATAAGAAAAAAGTTAAATTAGATTTGAAGTTTGAAGAAAAAGTTGCTTTGGTTAAATTTTACCCTAGTCAGAATCCAGAGATTTTAGGTTTTTATTTAAAGAAAAAATATAAAGGAATTGTTTTAGAAATGGGTGCTCTTGGTCATGTTGCTACAAAAAGAGCTCGACTTTCATGGATTAAAAAATTAAAAGAAGTTCAGAAAAAAGGTTTGATTGTTTGTGGTGTAACTCAGTGTTTTTATGGTAGAACAGATCCTTTGGTTTATTCAAATGGTCGAGAACTTTTAAAAACAGGAATTATTTATTTAAAAGATATGCTTGCTGAAACAGCTTTTGTAAAACTTGGTTGGGTTTTGGGGCACAAAGAATGGAATGTTAAAGAAAAGATGTTGGAGAATATTGCTGGTGAATTTAATGAAAGGTTGAATTAATTACTTTTTCTTAATAACCATCTTGTTTTCAATTCTATTAAGTTGTTTTTTGATTTGGTCAACTTCTTTTTTTGCTTTTCTATTTATAGCATAATCATATTCTGATCTTTGCCTGTCTTTTTGGGCTTCCCGATTTTGGCTCATTAATATTATTGGTGCTTGAAATGCAGCGAGACAGGATAAAATTAAATTTAATAGAATAAATGGTTTAGGATCCCATGCTTCTCCAAAAAGTATCCAAGAAGTATTTAGAACTATCCACAATACTAAAAGAGCTAAAAAGCTCAAGATAAATGCCCAACTTCCTGCCCATTTTGTTAATTCATCAGCAGCTTTTTGTCCAAATGTTTTTGGCAACTTAAAAGCAGGGTGCGTTAATTTCAAAAAGCCAATATTCTCTTTTCCTTTTTTTAACTCTTTTTTCATATTAGTTGTTATAAACAATTTATTATAAATGTTTTTATTAAAGATATTATTAACTTGTAACTTGTAAGGGGTTACAGATGGAAAGGTTTAAATATGTTTGATGCGTGTGGGATGTATGTCATTAGAAAAAATTTTTTCAGATAAGAATATGCTTGCTTACTCAGAAGTTTGTTTAGATTTAGCAATTGATTTACCTGAAAAGAGATTGTCAGGGGAAAAAATAAATTATGATACTCTTTTAATTCCAAGTAGGGGGGCTGTTCCTCTTTTTTTAGGGGCTATTTATAGTGCAACTAAATTACGTTCTTTTGGAAAAATTTATAACGATTTTTGCGAAAATATTAAAATGCAGGATACTCTTTATGATTTAGTTCATGAAAATGTAAAAATAAATAAAATTTTTTCTAAAGATTCTTTTAAGGTTCTTTTAATGCCTTTTACAGCAGATCTCAATATGCCTCGTTTTGATCCTCGTTTGGATAACGATGAATTTACAAGAAAGACAAGAGGTTATTGGGCCAATGTTACAAACGCTTTTTTCAAAACCACTTCAGAAAGGAAGAAGGACCCTTATTTTTTATCTTTTGTTGATTTTATTTTAAGAGATGTTGAGAGAAAAGAAGATCTTGCTGAATGTTATTCTAAATTTCCAAAAATAAATAACTTTTCTTTAATAGATACTGTTATTTCTGGGAGAGCTTCAAATCATATTCTTTCTTCATTTGAAAATTTAGCCAATAAAGAAAAAAATTCAAATTTAAACCCGCATTCTTTTTTAGTAATTGATGAAAATGGTGAGAAATTAAAAAATCATTATTTTCAGTATTTACACAAAAAAAGATTAAAGGGATTAGCAACAATGTACAAGATTCCAAGAATTGTTTCTGAAGATGAAGGAGCTTCTCTTTTAGGAGTAGCAGCTGTTATTTATCCTTCTATTATGAAAATTTCAAAGGAATTTAATTTAAATGGGAAAGAGTTCTTTGTTGGTGCAGGAACTTGGCATAGTAGTTCAAAACTATCTGGAAATTATTTTGGGAATTTCAAATCTTTTATGGATGTGGTTTACAAAGGAATAGATTATCTTTTTTCAAAACAATATTTTGGAGATGATTCTTTAAAACAGAAAGAACTTTTTTTACAATCTAAACAAGATTTTATTTCTTTAGCAAATAAAAGAGACCTTTTAGCTCCTACAAATGAATCTATTTCTTCTTTAAAAGGTTCTGAAAATTATTCTTATGGAGAAAGTTATGAAACAAGTTCACATGTTTTACATGCCCCTTTTGAAAAATTTTCTGAAGAAAGAGTTTACTTAAAATTAGGTTCTTTACCTGGAGTAAAATACAATTTCTCCAAAGTAACCAAATAATTTATTAAATCCTTTTTCTTTCCTTTATTTATGGAAGAAATTAATTATGATGAATTGGAATTCAAAGCAGGTTTGGAAATTCATCAGCAGTTGGATTCACATAAATTATTTTGTAATTGTCCTTCAGTTTTAAGAAAAAATGAACCTGATTTTGTAGTTAAAAGAAAGCTTCATGCTGTTGCAGGCGAAAGTGGGGAAATTGATGTTGCTGCTTTATATCAAAAATCCTTAAACAAAGAATTTGAATATCAAAGTTATGATACAACTTGTTTGATTGAACTTGACGAGGAGCCCCCGCACAAAATAAATCAAGAGGCCTTAAAAATTGCATTGCATATTTCTTTTTTATTGAATTGTGAGATTGTTCCTATAACTCAAATTATGAGGAAAACTGTTATTGATGGTTCAAACACGTCTGGTTTTCAAAGAACTGTTTTGATTGCGCGTGGTGGTTATCTTGAAACGGAATTTGGAAAAGTTGGAATTGAATATGTTTATCTTGAAGAAGATGCTGCACGGATTGTTGAGAGAACAGAGAAAAAAGAAATTTATAAATTAGATAGGTTGGGAATTCCTTTGGTTGAAATTGTGACTGCTCCTGATATGAAAAATCCTGAGCAAGTAAAGCAAGTTGCCTTACAAATTGGAAACCTTTTGCGAAGTTGCCAAGTTAAAAGGGGGATTGGAACAATTAGACAAGATGTTAATGTTTCTATTAGAAATGAAAATAGGGTCGAGATTAAAGGAATGCAAAACATGGATATTTTTTTGAAAGTTATTGAGAATGAAGTTTTGCGCCAGAAAAAATTATTAGATTCTAAAAAGCCAACAAAAATGGAGGTTCGTGTTGCTCAAAAGGATGGTTCTACAAAATTTATGCGACCTTTGCCTGGTTCGTCAAGAATGTATCCTGAAACAGATTTACCTTTGCTTAAAATTTCGCGAGATTTTATTAACTCTGCTAAAAAAGATTTGCCTAAATTAAGAAAAGATATTGAAAGTGATTTGAAAAAACAAGGTCTTGATCAAGAAATGATGAAATTATTACTTAAACAAAATAAATTAAAACAATTTAAAGAACTTTTGAATTTAGTTAATAATCCAAAACTGATTGCAAAAATGATTTTAATTTATCCTAAAGAAATTTCCAAACATTTGAAAATTGATTTGAAAAAAGTTGAGAAGAAACTTGAAGATGAGTTTTCAAATGTTTTGAATAAATTAAGAAAAAAAGAAATTTTAGAAAGTCAAATTAAGTTTGCTCTTGAAAAAATTGTAAAAGGAGAAAAAATTAAATTTGAAAAAGTTGATTTGAATGTTGTTGAAGAAAAAATTTCCAATTTGGTCAAAGAAAAACCAGGGCTTTCTGAAAAAGCTTATATGGGTTTGATTATGAAAGAGTTCAAGGGAAAAGTTGATGGTAGAGAAGTTATGGAAATGATTAAAAAGTATGTTGAATAAATTTTAATATGAAAAGAAAATATATCTCAGAAATAAGAGAAGGTGAGAAAGTTTTGTTAAAAGGGTGGGTTTATGAAATTCGGGGATTGTCTCATTTGAAGTTTTTGATTTTGCGAGATTGTTCAGGTTTTGTTCAGTGCGTTGTTAAAGACAAAATTCTTGTTAGCCAATTTTCAAATTTAGGTTTAGAATCTGTGGTTGAGATTGTTGGTAAAGTTAAAAAAGCAAATGTTAAAGCTGATTTTGTTCGAAAAGAGGTTGAGGTTGAGGTTGAGAGGCTGAAAATTTTGAATCGTGCTGAAAAACTTCCAATTCAGGTTAATGAAAAAGCAGTTAAATCTGGTTTGCCGTCTCGTTTAGATTATCGTTCTTTAGATGTTCGAAAACCAAAAATTAAGGCAATTTTTAAAATCCAATCTGTAATAATTAATTCTTTTAGAAAATATTTTTTTAAAAAAGATTTTTTAGAAATTCAACCCCCTGGAATTATTGGTTGTTCGACAGAAGGGGGAACAGATTTATTTGAAATAAAATATTTTGATAAAAAAGCATATCTTGCTCAGTCGCCTCAATTGTATAAACAGTTGATGGCAATTTCATTGGAAAAAGTTTTTTCAACAAGTGCTGTTTGGCGAGCAGAAAAGCACGATACTTCAAAACATATAAATGAAATTCGTCAAATGGATATCGAAGTTGCTTTTATTGATGATTTGCAAGTTATGAAATATTTAGAGGAGAGTGTGAAATTTATTATTGAGCAAGTTTTAAAAAATTGTAAAAAAGAAATTGAAATTTTGAAATTAAATTTAAAAGTTCCTAAAGCAAAGTATTTGACATATGCAGAAGCTATTGAAGTTTTGAATAAACACGGATTTAAGTTAAAGACTGGCGATGATTTTGAACCTGAAGCTGAGAAAAAACTTTGTGTGCTTTTTCCTGATGCAATTATTTTTACATATGAATGGCCTATTGAAATAAAGCCTTTTTATATTTGGCCAAAAGAAGACACTGCTCAGTGTATACCCAAAGGGCACAAGACCCCCAATCACGGAATAAGGGGGCATAAAGTTTCAGGTGGTTTTGATGCACTTTATGGGGGCGTTGAAATTTCTTCAGGAGGTCAGCGAGTTCATGTGCCTGATATTTTGATTAAGCAATTAAAATCTAAAAAACTTAAACCTGAAGATTTTAAATGGTATATTGATGCATTTAGATATGGTGCACCAATGCATTCTGGTTGGAGCATTGGTCTTGAAAGATTAACCTATGCAATTTGCGGTTTAGATAATATTCGCGAAGCAACTTTGTTCCCACGAGATAGACAGAGGTTGACGCCATGAGATACATAATTGCTTCAGGACTTGTGATTATTGAAAATGGAAAGTTGTTGGTAAATAAGGATAATAAAGATGATTTTTACAAACTTCCTGGTGGAACAATTGAAGAAGATATTGAAGACTTAGAAACAGCTTGTTTAAGAGAAATAAAAGAAGAAATTAATGGAGGTGTTGAAATAATAAAACCACTTCACCCTATGATTCTTTGGAAAAATCCGCAAACAAATGAAAAAATGTGTATTGTTCTTATTCATTATCTTGTTAAATTAAAGAACAAAGGTGAAATAAAACTTATTGAGCCAATTAAAGAAGTAAAATGGTTGGATATTACAGAAATTAAATCTGGCACTTACAATGTTGCACCAAATATAAAATTCTTAATTGAAAAAGGAGATATAAAATAAGTTCTTTTTATAGGAAAAGTTTTATAAACTATGGTTAATATATATAAACTATGGTTAATATATATGAATTTAAGTTAACAAACCTTCAGCAGAAAATTATAAGATTATTGTTTGTTAAAAAAGGGGTTTCATTAAATGCCTTGAATATTGCAAAATGTCTTTCTGTTTCTCAGGCAGCTGTTTCGAAAGCACTTCCTTTTCTTGAAAAAGAAAAATATGTTGAAGTTAAAAAAGATAAAGATTCGAAAAGATTATCTATTGAGTTGGATAGGGAAAATTATAAATTAATCCAATTGAAAAGAGTAGATAATTTAAAATTAATTTATGAAACAGAGCTTGTTGATTTTTTAGAGGGAGTTTTTCCTGGGGGGATTATTATTTTATTTGGAAGTTATTCATATGGTGAAGATATGGTTAATTCTGATATCGATATTGCAATTATTGGAAGAAAGGAAAAACCAATTAATTTAAGTGCCTTTGAAAAAGTTTTTGAAAAAGAAATAAGAATTAATTTTTATGAAGATTTTTCTAAAATAAATAAAAATTTGAAAAGTAATTTGTTTAATGGAATTGTTTTATCAGGGAGAATTAGTTTATGAAAGTAAATCAACCAAGTAGGTCTAAGGGAAGATTTTCATTTATTCGTTTTTCTAATAAATTGAGGTGGAAATTCAAATGAAAGAATTTGAATATTTTATAAGAAAAGGAATTGTTAAAAAGATATCTATTGATAAAGCAAGAGCAGAAAGTTTAATTCAGGAAGCAGAAAGAAAGTTTAAACAAGTTGAAAGAATTTTGAAAAAAGTTGGAGTAGATAATGAAAATGCTAATGATATTGTTGAAAGTTCTTGTGATGTTCTTCTTGGATTAATTAGGGCGAAAATGTTCTTAAAGGGATTTGGTGCTTCTGGATTGGGGGCTCATGAAGCAGAAGTTTCTTTTCTTTACGAATTAAATTTTAATGAACAAGAAATAAATTTTATTCAAAAACTAAGATATTTTAGAAATGGAATTATGTATTATGGAAAGAAATTTGACAAAGAATATGCAGAAAAAGTAATAGAATTTACAAAGAATAATTTTTTAAAATTAAAAAGAATTTTAAACTTAGATTAATAGTAAGAAATATAAATAGAATATAAAATGATAAAAACAAAATTCATATCAATTTCAGAAGCAATGAAAAAAGGAAAGGGCAATGTAGCTGTGAGAGGCTGGATTTATCGTGAGCGAGGTTCAAACAAGTTTAAGTTTATTGTGCTTAGAGATGGTTCTGATATTATTCAGTGTGTTTTGAAAAGAGAAAAGTTTGAATTGCAATGGAAAGATATTGATAGTCTTCTTGTTGAAAGTTCTGTTGAAATTGAAGGTGAGATAAAAAAAGATAAGCGGGCTCCAACAGGTTATGAAATTGAAGCTGACAAAATAAATATTGTTGCTTTTGCAGAAGATTTTCCAATTAATAAAGATATTAATGAAGAGCTTTTGGGTGATAGAAGACATTTGTGGTTGCGTTCGCGGAAAATGACAGCTGCTTTAAAAGTTCGAAGCACAATAATGTTTGCTTTGCATGAATATATAAGAAAATTAGGTTTTGTAGAAGTTGAAGCTCCTTCTTTTAGCAATGCAACAAGCGAAGGGGGTTCTGAAACTTTTGAAGTAAAATATTTTGGAAAAAAAGCTTACTTAACTCAATCATGGCAGTTTTATGCTGAAAATATTATTAACGCTGTTGAAAAAGCATATGCAATGGCACCAAGTTTTCGGGCTGAAAAATCAAAAACACCTTGGCATGTAACAGAGTTTTGGCATTTTGAAGTTGAAGGTGCGTGGATGAATTTAGAGGACGATATGAAAATTACAGAGGAATGTGTTGCTTATTCTATTCAAAAAGTTTTAAAAGAAAATAAAAAAGAGTTAGAAGTTCTTGGTGTGAATGTAAAATTTTTAGAAAAAATTAAACTTCCTTTTAAGAAAATAACATATAAAGAAGCTATTGGGGTTTTGCAAAAGAAAGGTCACAAAGTTAAATATGGTGATGATTTTGGTTCTGCAGAAGAAAGAGGCTTGGCAAAATATTATGGGAATAATTTTGTTTTTGTTACAAATTATCCTTTGAGTCTTTTGAAGTTTTATCATGGAGAAGATTTGAAAAATCCTGGGACAGGAGCGAACTTTAATTTACTTGCACCAGGTGTTGGAGAAATGGTTGATGGTTCACAAAGAGAACCTGACTTGAACAAGATTGTTGATAGATTAAAGAAAGCAAAGATTGATTTAGGTGCTTCAAATTGGTATTTAGATTCTCGAAGATATGGTGCTGTTCCTCATGCTGGTTTTGGGTTGGGTGTTGAAAGATTTGTTGCATGGATTTGTGGTTTAGATACAATAAAGGACGCGATTCCTTTTCCGAGAACTCCGACACGAATTAGCCCTTAAGGGTAATCTTTTAATTAATATAAAAGGGAAGTTTTTTAAAATTTAATTTTGAGGTACTTTTATGAAAGATAAAGATAAAAATTATCTTGGTTTAGAAGAATTAGTCAAGCAAGGATTTGTTTTGAGTTATGAAAACAAACGAAATTCGTAAAATAGTTTTTTGTGCTGTTTATTCAAAAAACAAAAAAGAAATTGAAGAAAGCAAAAAAATATAAATGAAATAAACTTTTTTAGATGACTAAAACGATGATTAAAGATACCCAAGAATCAGCAAAACCACAGAAATCTTCACAAGTTGAGATTTCAGAGATTAATAAAATTAAAAGTTTTTCTCAGAAGCAATCGCAAGAAAAGATTAAAGAACTTGAAGAGGCATTAGATGAAAAAACAAAACTTTCTGAAGAGAGACTTAATCAACTGAAATATATGCAAGCAGATTTTGATAATTATAGAAAAAAATTTGAAAAAGAAAAAGAAAATATAACTGAATCAGCAAATAAAAATTTAATAAAAGAACTTTTAGTTATACTTGATGATTTTGAAAGAGCAATACAATGCTTAAGAAATAAAAGCGATAAACAGGGGTTATTAATAATTTATAAGAACTTTTTTAAGATATTAGAAAATTGTGGATTAAAGAAGATTGAATCTTTAGGTAAAAAATTCAATCCGAATTATCATGAGGTAATATTAAAAGAAAAATCTGACAAAGAAGATAAAACTATTTTAAAAGAAATTCAAAAAGGGTATTTATTAAACTCAAAAGTTTTAAGATATTCAAAAGTAAAAATTGCAGAAAATAAAAAAAATAATACTAAAGATTAAAATAATCTGAAAAGATATATAAATTGAATTAGTATAGAAAGACATATAAATCAAATTATTTTTAAATTTTTAAAGAAGTAGGAAAATAATTAAATTAGAACGAAGTTTTGTAAAGTTCTTTATTTAAGATACAAAAATAAAAATGACTAAAGAAAAAATTATTGGTATTGATTTAGGGACCTCAAATTCTGCTGCAGCAGTTATGATGGGTGGGAAGCCGACAATGGTTCCTTCAGCAGAAGGAGCAAGTTTGTATGGAAAAGCGTTTCCTTCTATTATTGCATTTACTAAGGATGGGCAGTTCTTAGTTGGAGAGCCTGCAAAAAGACAAGCTGTTTCAAATCCTAAAGGAACAATAACGCAAGCCAAAAGGAAAATGGGGGCCAATTATAAATATAAAATTTATGATAAAGAATATAGCCCTCAACAAATTTCTGCTTTTATACTTCAAAAAATAAAGAGAGATGCTGAAGCATTTTTAGGAGAGAAAATCAAAAAAGCAGTCATAACTGTTCCAGCTTATTTTAATGATAATCAAAGAACAGCTACAAAGGACGCTGGAAAAATTGCTGGTTTAGATGTTGTTAGATTAATTAATGAACCAACTGCTGCTTCTATGGCTTATGGTTTAGATAAAAAAGAAGAGATTAAAATTCTTGTTTTTGATTTTGGTGGGGGGACCTTAGATGTTACAATAATGGAATTTGGCGAGGGTATATTTACTGTTTTATCCACATCTGGAGATACTTCTTTAGGTGGGATAGATATGGACGAACTAATAATTAAATGGATTATTAAGGATTTTAAAAATAAAGAAGGGGTTGATTTAAATGAAGATGATTCTGCAATACAAAGAATAAGGGAAGCTGCAGAAAAAGCAAAAATAGAATTATCCACTATTCTTGAAACAGAAATCAATCTTCCTTATATTACTGCTACAGATAAGGGTCCAAAACATTTAACAATGAAATTAACAAGAGCAAAATTAGAAGAATTAGTTGAGCCAGTAATAAAAAAATGTAAACAACCAGTTGAGCAAGCAATGAAAGATGCTAAATTATCCAAAGAGGAAATAGCTAAAATAATTTTAGTTGGTGGGCCAACAAGAATGCCTAGTGTTCATGGATTTGTTGAAGATTTTGTTGGGAAAAAAATAGCAGGGGGAGTTGATCCTATGGAATGTGTAGCTTGTGGGGCAGCAATCCAAGGCGCTGTTTTATCTGGAGAAGTTAAAGATTTGGTTTTATTGGACGTTACTCCTTTGACTTTGGGTATAGAGACTTTGGGTAAAGTGGCAAGCCCATTAATAGAGAGAAATATAACAATTCCAACAAGAAAAAGTCAAATATTTTCTACTGCATCAGATTTTCAAACAGCTGTTACAATTAATGTTTTGCAAGGTGAAAGACCTTTAGCAGATGATAACACAAGTTTAGGGCAATTTAATTTAGTGGGAATTCCGCCTGCACCAAAAGGTACACCCCAAATAGAAGTTACTTTTGATATTGATGCAAGCGGAATTTTAAATGTTTCTGCTAAAGATTTAGGAACAGGAAAAGAGCAGAAGATGACTATCACAGCTTCAACAAAACTTTCTGATGGGGAAGTTGATAAGATGATAAAAGAAGCAAAAGAACATGAAGAACTGGATAAAAAAAGAAAAGAAGAAATTGAAATAAAAAATGATGCAGATTCTTTGGTTTATACAACTGAAAAAACATTGTCAGAGTTAGGAGATAAATTCAGTAAAGAACAAAAAGAAAAAGTCGAAATTAAACTTAAAGAAATGAAAGATACTTTAAAAGGAAAAGACATTAATAAAATTAAGGAAAAGATAGAAGAGTTAACAAAAATTCTTCAGGATGCTGGGGCATCAATTTACCAAGAAGCAACAAAAGAGCAGGCAGAACAAAAAAGTGAATCTAAAACAGAAAAAGAAACAAAGAAAGATGAAAAAGTTGTTGACGCTGATTTTAAAGTAGAAAGTGAAGAAAAAAAGAAATAGATTTTTTAAGAAATTTTAACAATATTTATAAAAAATGAAAATATTTATAATTAAAATTAAAAAGATAAAAATATGGTAGAAAAAGATTATTACGAAATTTTAGGGGTGAGCAAAAATGCTTCTCAAGAAGAAATAAAAAAAGCATTTAGAAATCTGGCGAGAAAATATCATCCAGATGTTGCTGGAAAAACAAGTGAAGAGAAATTTAAGGAAATTAATGAGGCTTTTCAGATTTTAGGGGATTCTCAGAAAAGAGCTCAATATGACAATTTTGGCTCTAAAAATTTTAGGCCAGAAGATTTTAATGATTTTAGAAATTTCAATTTTGAAGATTTGTTTAAGGATTTTGGATTTGGGGATATTTTTAATATTTTTTCTGAGCAAGGAAGGAGGAGAAGAAATGGCCCAAGACCAGGTTCTGATTTGAGGTATGATCTTGAGCTTTCTTTTGAACAAGCATTTTTTGGATTGGCAACAAAAATAGAATTAAATGTAAATTCAACTTGTAAATCTTGTAAAGGAACAGGAGCAAATCACGGCAAATCAAAAACCTGTCCTAATTGTGAAGGTAGTGGGCAAGTAAAAAAAATTCAGAGGACTCCTTTTGGGCAGACAGTTTATATTACAACTTGTGATAAGTGTGAAGGTTTAGGAAAAATAATCATAGAAAAATGTAAAGAGTGTGGGGGGGCAGGGAGAAAAAAAGAAAAAAAGAAAATAGAAATTAAAATTCCTAGAGGGGTTGATGAAGGTTCATATTTAAGAATTGTTGGGCAAGGGGAATCTGGTAAAAATGGAGGTTCTTCTGGAGATTTATATGTTGCTATTCACATAAAAAAGCATGTAATATTTGACAGACAAGAAAATGATTTATTTTGTAAAACAAAAATTGATTTAGGAACAGCTATTTTTGGAGGGGAAATAGAAGTTCTAACCATAGAAAGTAAAGCAAAAATTAAAATTCCTTCTGGAACACAAAGCCACACAATTTTTAAATTAAAAGGTCAAGGAATGCCTGATTTGCGCAATCATAAAAGAGGAGATCAATTAATAAAAATTATTGTTGAAATACCAAAAAAAATACCTTGGGCTAAAAAAAATTTATTGAAAAAAAGTTTATTTAAGAAGAAGTCAGAAACCAGCAAAGGTTTTTTTGAAAAATGAGAAAATATTTAATAGTTAAATTTAGAATTTTTTATCTTTGATTTTAATTAACTTTTTAAATCAAAATTTGTTTGTAAGGGAATGAAAATATTGGCTGTTGGGGATCCTCATGGAGATTTAAAAAAGATTAAAAAGATTTCTACTAAAGGAGTTGAATTAATTTTAATAACAGGAGACTTGGGCAAAGCTGATTTTGTTAGAAAATTCTTTTTTGATAATTTAAAGAGAAAAGGAAAAGGTTTGCCTGAAAAAGAATATACTAAGATAGAAACTAAAAAAGTTTACTCTGAGGTTCATAATTCAACAATAAATGTTTTGAAATATTTTTCTAAATCTGTTTTAACTTATTCTATTTTGGGAAATGTTGGAGTTAATATGATAAAAGATTCAAAAGTTAAAAAGGATGAAAAGAAATATAGAATTAAATTATCTTCTCTTAAAAAGGCACTAAAGAATTTAAAAAATTTTTATCTTGCAAGAAATGTAATTAGGAATGTTAAAGGTTTAAGAATTGGATTTTTAGAATATTTTTTAGATGATTGTTGGGTTATAGAATTTAAACCAAAAGATTATAAGGAAAAATTAAAAGATGCAAAAAAAGAAACAGCAAAGGCAAAAAGAATTTTGAAAAGATTTGGGAAAGTTGATATGCTTGTTTGTCATCAACCTCCTTATGGTTATTTAGATAAAGTTTCTTCAAAATATAATCCTCCAAAAAAATGGGTTGGTAAATATGCAGGAAGTAAGGTTATTTTAGATTATATTAAAAAATGCCAGCCAAAATATGTTTTTTGTGGGCATATTCATGAAGGAGAAGGAAAAGCGAAAATTGGAAAATCTGAAATTTATAATTTAGGTGTTGCAGGGCATAAGTTAATCGAGCTTTCTTCAAAATAAATATTTAAAAACCATACCATCTTTTTTGTCTTATGGACATAGGGGATATTAAACTTAAATGGTTAGGGCATTCTGGGTTTTGTATTGAAAATTCACGAATTATTTATATTGATCCTTATAATATTAAAGAGAATTCTGCAAAAGCAGATATTATTTTGATAACTCATAGTCATTATGATCATTGTAGTGTTGCAGATATGAAAAAGATTATTAAGCAGGGCACGCGGATTGTTATAACTGCAGATTGCCAAAGCAAAATAACTCGGTTTGATATTCCTATAAGAATGGAAATTATTTCTCCGAATCAGGAAAGAGATTTTGGTGGGATTAAAATTTCTACTTTACCTGCATATAATACAGATAAACCTTTTCATCCAAAAGATGAATCTTGGGTAGGGTATTTAATTAAGATGAATAATGTTGTGATTTATCATGCTGGTGATACAGATGTAATTCCTGAAATGCAAAAGCTCACAGGTCATAAACAGAAAGGTAAGAAGTTTATTGCTTTGCTTCCTGTAGGTGGGAGATTCACTATGACTTTTGAAGAAGCTTTTGAAGCTGCTAAATTAATTAAGCCTTCTTTAGCAATCCCTATGCATTATGGAAGCATTACAGGAAGAGAAGAAGATGCACAAGAATTTGTTGAAATGTGTAAGGCAGAAAATATTGAAGCACAGATTTTGGAGAAAGAATGATGAGTTTCTTTTTTAGAAAAAAAGAAATTACATTGGTAGAAAATTATTAGAACAAAATTTTAAAAACTATAAAAATCTTTTTCTTTTATGGAAGGTGTAAAAAAAACTAAAGAATTTGTTGGGGGGTGGATGGATTTAGGTTATAAAGTTACATATTATAAAAATTTGATTAGGGCAATTATTTTTCTTGTTTTTGGGATAATTTTTTTTGGGATTTCTATTTTGTTTTTTTTAAGTTCATTTAAAGTTGGTTTGGTTCTTTTAATATTTTCTTTGATTTTTTTTGGATTAATGTGGTTAAATAAAAAAGGAGCAAATTCTGCAAAAAAAGCAAATGAATATCTTAAGAAAATCTATTAACAATTATCTTTTATCATCTAAATGTTTTTAAACATGAGAATTCTAAATATTTTATAATATTAATTGACTGCCATCAATTGATATCCTTTGCATGCAGAGGTGATTCCTCTTTTCTTTGATACTAGCTGAAAGTTTGTGGACTATTTAAACTTTTTGTTTAAATTAGAACTTTTAGCAATATACAACTGAAAGGAGGTTAAAAAAATGGTGTTAGATTTTGCAAAAGAGGCAATAGAGAATGTGGATTCGCATAGTATTAACTTTGATGAACTCAGAGCTGGAAAAGCAAACATTAAGGTTTTTGGTATTGGTGGATGTGGTTGTAATATGATTACTTGGCTATTTAACAAAGGTATAAGTGGGGCAACTATTCTTGGAACAAACACAGATGCTTTGCATTTGAGTGTTACAAAAGCTGATGAAAAAATTCTTATTGGAAAAGAATTAACACGTGGTC